>CAZPED010000050.1:0-11094 GCA_964585335.1 uncultured Planctomycetaceae bacterium
ATAGACTCTAACACATCTCCACTATAACACAACGCAAACGCATCTCCTTCATCTTGCCCGACACGCTGGTGTACCAAGTGCCCAGGTCGGCGTACCACTCGCATTCGAGGTTCTTAATGTGAACCTCGTTACGGTCCATGATGTCTTCAGGCCGCTTGTCCTCCGGATCGGAGGGCAAGCATTGATTGAGCGCCTTGAGCATTTCGAGCCAGACGAGCCGGCCGTCGACGTTGCCGACCAGACCCGCGCCGATTTCATTGGTTTGTTTGAACTCGCCGAGGGCCGCCTCGTAGCCCGACTTCTCGCTGCTGGCGGCGCCGGCGGTGCTGTCGGCTTTGGCCAGGGCCTCTTTGAACTTGTCGTCGGCCACCGAATTCCAGGCCCGCCAGTGCCCCATGAAGTTGATCGTGCAGCCGAGCAGCAAGGCCGTCAGCACCGCGACCGCCCAGGGCTTCTTGTCGCGGATCATGCGGTCGGTGAGGATTTCTTTTGGCAACAGGTTCGTCGACAGCGCCGACTTGCCCATGCCTTGCAGCACCAGTCCGTAACAGACCGCGAAACTGAGAATGTTGTCTTTGAACGCGGGGGCGTCGATGACCGCGTCGCCAATCAGCCCGCGGTACTTGGGTACTTCGACAACGGTGTAGCCGAGATTCTGCGAGAGGTATTTTTGCAGCCCCGGCAGCTTCATCGCGTTGCCCAGGGCCACGACATTGCCGATTTTCGCGCCGCGGTCGATGCTGGTGAAGTAGCCGATCGAGCGCTGGATCTGCGTCAGCAGATCGTTGAACACCGGCCGCATCGCCTGGAACACGGCCTTGGGGTCTTCGGCTTTCGAAGCGTTCTTCTTCAGGTGCTCGGCCTTGGCAAACGTCAGCCGGAGCTCTTTGGTCAGCGTCTTGGTGAAGTGACTGCCACCCAGCGGAATGCTCCGCTGCCAGACGCGATAGCCGTTGGTCACGACCAGGTCCGTCGTGTCGGTGCCCAGCGACAACACGACCAGCGACTCCGGCGGGTCGTCCGGGTCATACTGGTCGGCAGGCGGCAAGTCCTGCATCTGGTCGAAGACCGTGTAGTTGTAGATCGTCAGCGGCGTCAGCTGCACGACGTCGACTTCAATGCCCGCGTCGTCAAAGGGCTTGAGTGCCCGTTCGACCTGGTCGCGCTTCATGGCGAACAGACCGACTTCAGTCTCGAGGGCAAAGCCGTCTTCCTCGCTGCCGCCGGCCATCTGCTGGTAGTCCCAGACGACGTCCTCAAGCGCAAAAGGAATCTGTTGCCGGGCTTCGTACTTGACGATGTCGGGAATCTTTTTCGATTCGACGGGCGGCAACTTGATGAAGCGGGCCAGGCCGCTTTGGCCCGACACCGAAATGGCAACCTTATCGCCCCGGACCGTGTTGCGCGAGAGGAATAGCTCCAGCGCTTCGCGCACGAGCTCGACCGGGTCGGCATCGGGCTGGCTGAGGATTTTAGGATACTCGATGTAGTCGAAGGCCTCGGCAACGATTACGTCGTCGCTGTCACCCGGCCGGCAACGCAGCGCCTTGAGCGCGCATTGACCGATATCGATACCCCAGACGGCGTTGCTCTTGGCCATCGCGCTGTCCCTGTTCCCGTCCTGCGAAGCTTGGCGGCAGCGGCGCCCCGGTGGGGGTCGCACACAACCCGATGCTGGCTAGAAACTTACTTAGAATTGATAGCGACACCGGGTTGCCAACCAGCTTCGCCCCCCTGTTCTTCAATTTAGACCTGCCGGCGCGGCAATGTCAATCAATTGGCTGCCCGTTTTCGCCCCGGAAACGGGCAGTTGCACGGCAGACCTCCGGCAGGAGCGCGGCTCCTCGGGCGCGACGAACAGGTCGCAGCGGCGCGGCCAGGTTGTTTCGGCAGAAATCCTGCGAATGGTCCGGTAAGTCGCGCATTGCCTCGACGGCCTCGGCGGCAGCGGCTATGGTTAAAAACCTCAGAGAAATCAAGCCACGGTGCTTACGATCCTTACGGCAACCAGGCGACGTCCGCGCGTTCGATCGTCCATGAAATACAGCGAGCTGGCGGTTCTGCTGCCGTGTCACAGCCTTGAGGATTTTCCGGTTTATCACGAGGGCCCTGAAGCCGACGAGCTGCTGACCGCCTGGTCGGCGCCTTGGCATCCGGCCCTGCTGGCCGCGGCCGAAAGTCTGCCCACCTGGCATCGCCTGGACAGTCCGCCCGACGAACTCGAGGGCCGGCTGCTCGTGGTGCCCCCCTTTTGTGTGGACCGTCTGCCGGCGGGCTATCTGGCACGCGCCAGTTCCGCAGGCGCGGTGGTCGTGCGCGAGCGTGAGCGGGCGGCAGCCGTGGCGGCGGCGCTCGTGGGCGTGGGGAATCAAGGCGCCGCCGTCGGCGCTCGTCTGGCCGGCGACTTCCTGGCGCTGGGCTTCTGCCGCCTTCAAATCGAACTGCTCACCCGGCAGATGCGCTATTCGATGTACATCGACGAAACGCACTTCCAGACCGAGGCGCTCGCCGCGGCCCGGGCCGCGGTGGCTGGCGACGAGGTCACGGCCCGGCAACATCTCGCGCTGTGCTACGAAACCCTGTACGACGCCCGTAAGCATTTCTATCCCGTCGACATGCATTTGCTCGACATCACGCTCGTGGCGCCCACCACGGTGGGCAGCGTGCTGGCCGAGACACTGGCCGCCGCGACGCCCACCAATCTGCTCGCGCCTGGCGAATCCCTTACGGCACTGGCCGCTGAACCGGCCACCTGGTCAGCGCTGCTCAAGGCGATCGACGAGGGCCGGGCATGCCTGGTGGGCAGCGAACGCGACGAGGGCCCCTGGCCGGTGCTGCCCTTGGAAGCATGCTTGGAGAGCCTTCGCGCGGGCAGCGATCGTTATGAACAACTGATCGGACGCCGCCCGATCGTCTATGGGCGCCGCCGGGCGGGTTTGTGGCCGGTGCTGCCTCAGCTGCTGGTCAAGCTCGGCTATGTGGGCGCGCTGCACTTTACGCTCGACGACGGCCGATTTCCGCTCGCCGCGCAAGCCAAGACCCGCTGGGAGGGACTCGACACCAGCGTGATCGACGTGCTGGACCGGGTGCCGCACGACGCCGCCAAACCGCAAACGTTTTTAGCCCTCTCGCGGCACCTGGCCGACACGATGGACTCGGATCACGTGGCCACCTTGGCGATTGCCCACTGGCCCGGCCCCTCCAGCACCTGGTACGACGACTTGCGCCGCATTGCCGAGCTCAGTCCCGTGTTGGGCAAGTTCACGCTGCTCGACGACTACTTCAACCACACCGCCATGCCCGGGCGGCTGTCGAAGTTCACGCCCGACGAGTATCGCACACCGTATTTGAAACAAGCGATTATTCGCCGGCAGCCGAATCCGCTATCGACAATCGTTGCGGCGCACCGCCAACAGGCCGAGCGACTGGCTGCCGAGGCCGTGACGACCATGGCCGCCGCCGTCCGCGGCCGCACCCGAGCGGGCGCTGAGCCAACCACGAACGAGCCTGGGCTGCCGGTACTGCTGGAGGAGCTGGCGGCGCTCTTGCCCAAGGCTGCGGATGCAGTGGCCGAGCGGCAGCTGATCGTTAACCCGCTGAGCTTCGGTATTCAAGCGTCGGCGTCCCCAGACAGCACTTCCCGCCCGACCGCGGAAGTGCCGGCAATGGGGTTTGCCTGGGCCGTCTCTGGCGCACCGTCTCCCTCGCGTGCCAAGCCGGCAGGTCACGAGCGCACGATCACCAACGAGTTTTTCGAGCTGACCGTCAGCGAGAAAACGGGGGGCATCCAATCGCTCTACAACTTCAGCCAGCGCGGCAACCAGCTCTCGCAACAGTTGGCGCTGCGGTTCGCGGGCGCCGATCCTGAGACGGCCTACACCACGATGCGGGCCGAATCGGTCGAACTGACGCACAACAGTCCCGCCGGCGCCACGATTTCCAGCCGGGGCGTGCTGATCGATTCGAGCGAGCGGCGAGTGGCCGGCTTTCACCAAATCGTTCGCGCCGCCGCGGGCAGCCGAATCGTCACGCTCGATATCGAGCTGGACGTGGCCGACGAACCTCGCGCCGATCCCTGGAATTCGTATTATGCGGCGCGGTTTGCCTGGCCCGATGCGACGACCGAGCTTTGGCGTGGCGTCGGCCTGCTGCGACAAAAGACGTCGCTGGGCCGTTTCGAAGCGCCCGAGTTTATTGACATTGATTCCGGCGCTAGCGCGCTCACGCTGTTAACCGGCGGCTTGCCCTACCACCGGCGTAGCGACGAGCGAATGCTCGACACGCTGTTGGTGGTGCGCGGCGAGACGGCGCGGCGGTTTCAGCTGGCCATTGGCGTGGGTCTGGCCCAGCCGGCCGCCGCGGCCATCGAGTTCCTGACTCCCCCGGCGACGCTGACGCTCAAGCAGCCAGCGCCGACGGCTCCCAGCGGCTGGTTCTTTCACGTGGGAGCGAAAAACCTGCTGGCCACGCATTGGCAGCCATTGGTCGACGAGACCGCTGCCCCCGGCCCGGACGGCTCGCGCGCGGTGCGTGGTTTTCGCGCCAGGCTGTTGGAAACTGGGGGCCAGGCCGGACGCACGACGCTGCGGGCCTTTCGGGCGATGGCCGCGGCGCGACAGGTTGATTTTATCGGCCAGACGCTGGTCACGCTGCCGGTCGACGGTGATAAGATGACGATCGATTACGGCGCGGGGGAATGGATTGAAATCGAGGCTACCTGGAGCTGAACGCTGGCAATGATCGTTACCATCGATGGCCCGGCGGGCGCCGGCAAGAGCACGATCGCTCGCGCGCTGGCGGGCCGGCTCGGCTTCCGCTTTTTGGATACCGGGGCCATGTATCGCGCCGTCGCGCTGGCGGCAATGCAGCGGGGACACGATTGGAATGCCCCCGAGCAACTGGTCGAGCTCGCGCGGCAGTTGAGCCTCGAAGTTTCGGAAACGCGGGTCGCGGTCGACGGCCAGGACGTTACGCAGGCCATCCGCACCCCCGAGGTGACCGGCAACACGCACTACGCGGCCAACAATCCTGGCGTGCGGGCCGTGCTGGTTGAATTGCAGCGCCGCGCGGCCGACGACGACAACATCGTCACCGAAGGGCGCGACCAGGGCACCGTCGTCTTCCCGCATGCTCAGTGTAAGATCTTTCTGACGGCCAGCCCCGAGGAACGCGCCCGGCGCCGTGCGGCCGAACTGACCGAGCGGGGCCAGCCAACCAGTGTCGACGAGGTGCTACGCAATCAGAATGAGCGCGATCGACGCGATGCGAGCCGCGCGGTGGGGCCCATGGTGCGGGCCGACGATGCCATCGAAGTGCCGACCGATGGGCTCGCGCCCGAGCAAGTGCTCGACCGGCTCGAATCGCTCGTACGATCGCGGATGAATCCGGCCCACGTAAGCTGAACTGGCATGCAGCGGTCGCTCCCCAATCGACTCTGGCAAGCGTTTCTGAAATTTCTGGCGCGGCTGACCGCCGTGGCCGCCTTTCAGATTCGTTGCGGTGGCCGCCAATTCGTGCCGGCCACGGGGGGCGGTCTGGTGCTTTCGAATCACCAGAGCAACCTCGACCCCGTGATCGTCGGCCTGGCCAGCGATCGGCGGCTCAATTACGTCGCCCGGCAAACCTTGTTTCGCTTCGCCCCCTTGCGGTGGCTGATCAACTCGCTCGACGCCATTCCAATCGACCGCGAAGGAACCGGCCTGGGTGGCTTGAAAGAGACGCTCAAGCGTTTGAAACGGGGCGAAATGGTGCTGCTCTTCCCCGAGGGCACCCGTACACCCGACGGCGAGGTGCACGCGATCAAGCCGGGGTTTTGCGCGATTGCCCGCCGGGCCGGGGTGCCGCTGATCCCGGCGGCCATAGACGGCGCCTACGAGGCCTGGCCGCGGCAGCAGCGTTTTCCGCGGCGGGCCGTGCTGAACGTGCAGTTTGGCCCGGCGATCGAGCCTGAGCAAATCGCCCAGCTGAGCGATGACGAACTCGTGGCCGAAGTCGAGCGGCGGATTCGCGCCTGTCACTCGCTGGCCCGGCAGGGGCGTCTGCGCGGGCAGCGAAAGCTTGCTTCGCCGGAGTTGAGCGGATAGCCTATCGAGCGCCAATCGCGCGTGTGCGCGTCCCCCCAGGAGCGGCGCTGTTTCGCAAGCTTTGGAGCCCATCCGCCATGCTCAAGATATTCCTGCTCACCCTGGCCCTGCTAACCTGCTGCGCGCAATGGTCGCTGGCCGACGACCTGGGCGAAGACGGTTTCGCCGACTCCTCGGGTGTGAAGATCCACTACGTCACCGCGGGCAAGGGACCGCTCGTCGTGTTGATTCACGGCTTCCCCGATTTTTGGTACACCTGGCGCGCGCAAATGCCCGAGCTGGCCAAACACTTCCAGGTCGTGGCTTTGGACATGCGCGGCTACAACAAGAGCGATCAACCCTCGGGCGTGGAAAACTACGCCATGCCCAAGCTGGTGGCCGACATCGACGCCGTGGTCAATCACTTCAAGGCCGAGAAGGCCGTGATCGTGGGTCACGATTGGGGCGGCGCCGTGGCTTGGAGCTACGCGATGACGCACCCCGACAAGACCGACAAGCTGATCATCCTGAACTTGCCGCACCCCAAGTGCCTGCAACGCGAGCTGTCCAACAACCCCGAGCAGCAGAAGAACTCGGCCTATGCCCGCAATTTCCAGCAGCCCGACGCCGCCTCGAAGATTCTGCCCGAGATGCTTGCTTTCTGGGTCAAGGACCCCGATGCGCGGAAGAAATACGTCGAAGCTTTCAAGCGTTCGAGCATGGAAGGCATGTTGAACTACTACAAGGCGAACTACCCGCGCGAGCCGTACAAGTTTGCCGAGGACGAGCCCAAGTATCCGCCGATCAAGTGCTCGGTGCTGATGATTCACGGCCTCAAGGACACGGCGCTATTGCCCGGAGCGCTGAACGATACCTGGAAGTATCTCGATAAGGATCTGACGCTGGTCACGATTCCCGAAGCCAACCACTTCGTGCAGCAGGATGCCGCCGACAAGGTGACCAAGTCCATGGTCAGCTGGCTGACGGCGCAGTAGCCGGCCGCCCGCCGCGGCAGCGTTCGAAATCAAGGAGAACCGTCGATGGCCCTGCTTGAATTCAGCATCACGCCGCTGGGCAAGGGCGAAAGCGTCAGCCAGTATGTAGCGCGCGCGGTCGACATCATCGACCGTAGCGGTCTGGACTACCGGCTGCACGCGATGGGCACTGAAATTGAAGGCGACCTGGACCAACTGCTCGACGTACTCAAGCGGTGCGTCGAAGCAGTGGCCCAGGATTGCGATCGGATTTCCGTCTCGGCGAAGCTCGACTATCGCAAGGGGCATCCGCAGGCCCTCGACGCCAAGGTGGCCAGCGTGGAAAAACGCTTGGGCCGCGCGGTGAAGAAGGCATAAGGAAGTGGTGCCCCCCGCGGCATGCGGCCCTGGTTTCGCTCGACCGCGGCACTATAATCGACAGTTTCGCGGTCTTCCGCGACACGCCGCTGGTTCTCGTTGACGGAAAGCCCTGGCCCACTGTGATTTCATCCACGCTTGCGCCGATCGCCGACGAATTGCGCTCGCTCGTCGGCGACGAAAACGTGCTGGCCGCGCAGTCGGACCTCGTCGTCTACGAGTGCGACGGGTTCGTTATCGAGAAGAACTGCCCCGACGTGGTCGTCTTCCCGCGCACCACCGACGACGTGGCGGCCATTGTACGGCTGTGCAACCGTTACCGGGTGCCGTTTCTGCCGCGGGGGGCCGGCACGAGCCTCTCGGGCGGCTGCTTGCCCGTGGGGGGCGGGGTGATGATCGTGCTCACCCGGATGCGCGAAATCCTCGAGATCAATCTCCGCGATCGCTACGCCGTCGTGCAGCCCGGCGTCGTCAACGTCTGGCTGACCAACAAGCTCAAGGGCACGGGTTACCACTATGCCCCCGACCCTTCGAGCCAGGGCGCCTGCACCATCGGCGGCAACGTGGCCACGAACTCTGGCGGTCCGCACACGCTCAAATACGGCGTCACCGTGAACCACACCCTGGCCGTCGAAGCCGTGATGACTGACGGTTCGATCGTGCAATTTGGCTCGGTGGCCGAGGACCCAGTGGGACTGGATTTGACCGGCACGATCGTGGGCAGCGAGGGCACGCTGGCCGTCGTCACCAAGATCTGGGTTCGCCTGACCAAGAACCCCGAGGGCGTACGCACACTGCTGGGCATCTTCGATTCGGTGGATGACGCCACCAATTCGATCAGCGAAATTATCGGAGCCGGCATCATTCCCGCTGCCCTCGAGATGATGGACCAGGGAATCCTGGTGGCGGTCGAGGCGGCCTTCAAGTTCGGCTTTCCGCTCGATGCCCAGGCCATTCTGCTGATCGAGGTCGACGGCGCCGAGGCCGGGCTCGATGCTCAGCGCGACCGGATCATCGAACTGTGCATGCGCTGCGGCGCTCGCGACGTGCGGCAGGCCCGCGACGCCGCCGAGCGGCTGCTGCTGTGGAAGTGCCGCAAGCAGGCCTTTGGCGCGGTGGGCCGGTTGAGCCCCAGTTACTGCACGCAAGATGGCGTGGTGCCGCGGACGCAATTGCCGCACATACTGCGGCGCATTCAACAGATCAGCGCCAAACACGACGTGCGGATCGTCAACGTGTTTCATGCCGGCGACGGCAATATCCACCCCATCCTGCTGTTCGACGAGCGCGACAAGTCTCAAGTGGCCCGAGTGCTGGCGGCCAGCGACGAGATTCTGGAAGAATGTATTGCCTGCGGCGGCAGCGTCACCGGCGAGCATGGCATTGGCGTGGAAAAAATCAGCCTGATGCGCAAGCTCTTCAACGACGACGACCTGGCGGCGATGACGCGATTGCGGGAAGCGTTCAATCCCGAGGGGCGCCTGAGCCCCGCCAAAATGTTGCCCACGGCCGGCGCCTGCGGCCTGGAACAAATTCATCCCGGCCGCAAGGCTTCGCTCTAAGTTTCCAGTGCCTCGCCACAATGGCCACTAGCCTCTCAGCATTGCCGCTCAGCGATACGCAGACACCTGCCCGGGCGTCCGACGTGGCCGAAATCGTGCGCGAGGCCAGCGCCGCCGGCACGCCCCTGTATCCGATCGGCGGCGGCACGAGCCTCGACTATGGCCTGCCGGCTACACTGCCAGGATTGGGCTTATCAATGGCGGGCCTAAATCGCGTGGTCGACTATCCGGCCCGCGACATGACGATCACCGTCGAGGCGGGCGTAACGATCGACAGCCTGGCCGCCACGCTGGCGGCCGAGCGCCAGACGCTCCCCATCGATCTGCCGTCGCCCGCCGCGGCCACGATCGGCGGAGCGATTGCCACGGCCTGGAGCGGGCCGCGGCGTTACGGCTACGGCACGCTGCGCGACTACGTGATCGGCATCAGCGCCATCGACGGACGCGGCACGCTGTTCAAGGCCGGCGGCCGCGTGGTGAAGAACGTGGCCGGCTACGATTTTTGCAAGCTGCTGACCGGTTCGCTGGGCACGCTGGGCGTGATCACCCAAGTGACGCTCAAAGTCAAACCGCTGCCCGAAACTGGCGCGCTGCTGTGCTGCGGCCTGCTGTCGATCGGGGCCGCCGAACCGTTGCTGGCGGCGCTTGTTAACTCGAAGACCACTCCCACCAGCATCGAGCTGCTGGCCGGCCCGCATTGGCAAGACCACCCGCAGCTGGGGCTACTTACCGCCGGCGAAGTCGGGCGGCTGGTTGTTGGCTTCGAGGGCACCGACGCGGAAGTCGCCTGGATGTTGGACCAATTAGCCGCCGAATGGCGCGCACTGGGAGTGCGGTCGGCCCACACGATCGACGGGCCGCAGGCCCTTGCGCTCAACGAGTCGCTACGCGATTTTGCCGCGGCCACCGACGCCCCCCTGGTGCTCAAGGCCTGCCTGCGCGCAAGTGGCGTCGCGCCGTACGTCGAGCTAGTCGGCCAACTCGATCCGCAAGCCTCGATTCAGGCGCACGCGGGCAGCGGCATCGTAATCGCGCGGTTTCAGAGCTTTGACGCCGGCGACGTATCCGGCAAGCTGATCGGGCGCTTGCAACCAGCAGCCACGGCGGCCGGCGGCAGCGCCGTGGTGCTCAACAGCAGCCTTGGTGGCTTGACGCGTCAGGCCATTTGGGGCGGCACCACTGCGGCCACGCCGTGGATGAACGCCGTGAAGCGGCAGTTCGATCCCAAGGGCATCTTGAGTCCCGGCCGGTTTGTCTACGAAACGATGTGAGCCGAGCCATGCAGCCTAGTGCCGACAATCCGACGCCATCGCCTAGCCACGCTCCGGCCGCTTCGCCGGGAGCGAACATCGACTATGGGTTGTTTCTCGATTGCGTGCATTGCGGATTGTGCACCGCTTCGTGCCCGACCTATCTCGAAACCGGCAACGAGAACGACAGCCCGCGCGGACGCATTTACCTGATGCGTAGCGTGACCGATGGCCGGATGCCGCTGGCCAGCGAAGCCCGCCGGCACCTGGAGCTGTGCCTCGATTGCCGGGCATGCGAGACGGCCTGCCCCTCGGGCGTGCAATACGGCAAGCTGATCGAGCCGTTTCGCGTGGCCATGGAGTCGACGGGCGAGGGAGCGGCAAAGTCGCACGATTGGTTCCACCGCTGGATTCTGTTCTGGCTGTTTCCATATCCCAGCCGCATGCGGGCAGCGCTGGCCCCCGCACGCTGGGCGCAGCGTCTACGGCTCGACCGCGCCGCCCGATCGCTGGGGCTATTCAAGCTGTTGCCGCCGCGGTTGCGGCAACTGGTCGACATGCTGCCGCCGCTGGGGCGCAGCGAGCCGGCACTACCGGCCTACCTGCCGGCCATCGGCCCCCGCCGCGCCCGCGTGGCCCTGTTTACGGGCTGCGTGGCCGACGCCGTGTTCCGGCCGACGAACTGCGCCACGGCGCGTGTCTTGCAGCAGAATGGCTGTGACGTCGTGATCCCACCCACGCAAGGCTGCGGCGGCGACATTCACTTTCATGCAGGCATCAGCGAGCCCGCCAGACAGCTGGCCGATCCCAACGTGCGGGCCTTTAATCTCTACGAAGTCCATGCCGTGATTTTCAACGTCCCCGGCTG
>CAZPED010000051.1:0-11049 GCA_964585335.1 uncultured Planctomycetaceae bacterium
GGGAAAGAGGTCGACGCCCAGTTCGAAGTAGGCCACGGCCCCCATCACGACCGGAATGGCCACCAGCACCCAGGTAAAAACCGGGCGGCGTATGCAGATCTCGGAAATGTTCACGGCGCGGCCTCCTTGCGGGCCACGGGTCCGGCGGGCTCCGCCGCCGGCGGTTCGCTGGCCACGCTCGCCGTGCCGGCCTGCGCGCGTACGGCCACGGCGGTGCCGTCGGCAATGGCGCTTTGGCCACTCGTGACGACGTGCGAACCGGAGGGCAGCTTGGGTGACGAGATTTCGACCCAGTCGCTCCCTTGCACCCCCAGCGTCACTTGCACTTCCTTGGCTCGGCCGTTCTCGACGAGAAAGATCTTGGTCACGCCCGCCACGTGCACCGGAGCTTCCAGCGGTACGGTGGGAGCCTGCTCGTCGACCGACGTCAAAATGGCGGTCTTGGCAAATCCGCCCGGCTTCAGCTCGCCGCGATCGTTGGGCACCACGATCTCGACATTGAACGTGCGCGTCGCCGGATCGATGGCCGGGTTGATCCGCGTTACCTCGCCCGGAAAGGGCTGCGGAAAGGCCGCGGTGTAGACCGCCGCTTTCTGTCCCTCGCGCACCTCGCCGCTCTTGCGTTCCGGCACGCGGCCGCGAAACTTCAGCGGCGACTCGATAACCAGTTTGAACGCCTCGGCACCAGCCATGATGTAGCTCCCCTCGGACACCGCCCGAGTGGTCACGGCATAGACGGCCTGTTTCTGGTCGCCGGGTAGCGGCTGGCTGGGTTGAGGGGCGCGCACCAGCGTGTCCTGCAATTGCTGCCGGGCAATGGCCAGGTCTTCTTGCTTGACCTGAATCGCCGCGATGCCAGCCTTGGCAACGAGCACCTGATTGTCGTATTCGGCCTGGGCGACCCGGAATTCGGAGGTCTTTTCAACCAGCTCCTCCTCGGGACTGGCCTTGCGGGCCACGAGGTTCTTGGCCCGCTCCATGCGCTTTTCGGCATTGTCGCGTTTTACCTTGGCCTGCACGACGGTGGGAATGTTGGTCACGTCACAGTTATTGCCCGGCAGCTCGCTGAGGCCGAGCTTGGCCAGCTCGACTTGCAACGCACGCTGCGCCTGGCGCAAACGAAGTTGGTAATCCGTCGGATCGATTTCCAACAGCGTTTCGCCCGGCTGCACGTGATCGGCAATGTCGTGCGAGATTTTGCGGACGCGGCCGGCCACTTTCGCCGCGATCGAAACTTCTTCGTAGCCGTGCAACGTGCCTACCACGCCAACCATGCGCTGCACGGGCCGAGCAGTCACTGGTTGCACGGTGACCGCGATGGCGTCGCTGGGCCTGGCCAGCTGCTGCGCCTCGGCAGGCATCTGTTCCTTCTGATGGCCACAGCCAGCGCAGGCGAGCAACAGAAGGCCAAGTATTCGACAGTTCGGCAATCGCCGTGGCATGATGGATGCGATCATCGCGGCAGGGGCCCTAGAGTATCTGTGCCGGTCCTTGGCCATAGCCCCGCAACAGGTCGGCCACCACGCGCTGGGCTAACGCGCGCGTCAGTAGCTCGTCACTCGTAAACGCCGCAATGACCCAAATGTTGATCATTCCGTGTAGGGCCATTGCCAGGTCGAGCTCGGCGCCCGGTCGCACCAGGCCCGCGCCGGCCACCTGTTCAATGCCTTGCCACAGCAGTGCGTGCCCCTGTTCGGCGTACTGGTCCAGGTTAACCAGACTCTTTTGGTCGTCCGGCCCGAAATACAGCGAGTAGAACAGCCGCGCCAGGGACTTGTTCTCCTGGCAGAAGTCCAAGTGGGCCCAGACCAACTCGACCAGTTGCTCGTAGGCATCGCGGCGCTGAGCTAGCACCGAACGCAGTCGCTCGTGAAACGGATTGATGAAGTGAGCCAGGGCCGCCGCCAACAGCCCTTCCTTGCTCTGAAAGTAGTAATACAGCATGGGTTTGGTGACGCCGGCGGCTTCGACGATTTCGCGAGTCGACGTGGCCGGATAGCCCTTGGTGGCGAACAGGCGGACCCCGGCCTCGAGCAAGCGCTGGGCAATCGTACTTTCGGCGACGACATTCATCAAAGGGCACTTCCGGATGTTTACTTGTCGGTAAGTAATGTCCGAGAAATCACCCTCCGAGTCAACCCATCCCTCCCTATCATCCAGAAATCAAGGCTAACTGCTCGCACTACTGACTGGGAGGTGTCGGCCAGGGTTCGCGTCAATGGTTTGTTTTCCGCTCGGCGATACACTAGCAGCCTTTGCCCAGCACCGTTGAAGGGCCCGTGCAGGAAATCTCGATCTATGCCTTCGTTCGTCACTCACCTGGAAAGCGCCCTCGACGGCACGCATCTGCCTGCCCGGCGGCCGCAAACCCTGCATCGCGACCGCCCCTTGTGGGTTCGCTACGATCTGGCCGCGGTCGGCCGTAACCTCAAGCGCAGCGATTTGGCCGCCCGCCCTTCGACACTTTGGCGCTATCGGGAACTGCTGCCCTACGACGACGAACCGGTCTCGCTGGGCGAGACGCTGACTCCTTTAATCCACTGCCCCCGCCTGGGCGGCCAGTTCGGACTCGAACGGCTGTGGGTGAAGGACGAATCGCGGCTGCCCACTGGCAGCTTCAAGAGCAGGGGGTTGGCCATGGCCGTAACCATGGCGCGGCAGTTTGGCTTGCGTCGCCTGGCAATTCCCACGGCCGGCAATGCTGGCGGGGCGCTGGCCGCCTATGCCGCCCGCGCGGGGCTGGAAGCCTTCGTGTTCATGCCCGACGACACGCCGGCCATCAACCAGTACGAATGCCATCTGGCCGGAGCCAAGACGTTTCTCGTGCCGGGACTGATTACCGATTTCGGCCGCATCGTGGGCGAAGGCAAGGAGCAGCTCGGCTGGTTCGACGTCTCGACGCTCAAAGAGCCTTATCGCATCGAAGGCAAGAAAACGATGGGCCTGGAGCTGGCCGAGCAACTCGACTGGCAACTGCCCGACGTCATCCTTTACCCGACGGGCGGCGGCACCGGACTGATCGGCATGTGGAAGGCCTTTGCCGAGCTGCAAGCGCTCGGCTGGCTCGACAGCTCCAAACTGCCGCGGATGGTCGCCGTGCAATCCGACGGCTGCGCGCCCATTGTCAGGGCCTTCGAGCGCGGCGAGCGGTTTGCCGAGCTGTTTGCGGGCGCTGCCACGATCGCCAGCGGCATTCGCGTGCCCGCGGCCGTTGGCGATTTCATGATTCTGGACGCGGTGCGTGCCAGCGGCGGCCGCGCCGTGGCCGTGCCCGAGGCTGGCCTCCGCGGCTGGATGTCGCTGGGCATGCGGAGCGAAGGGCTGGCCATCTGCCCCGAGACCGCCGCCTGCATCGGCGCCCTGGAAGCGCTGCGAGCCGAGAATTGGATCGCCCCGACGGACCAGGTCGTGATCTTTAATACCGGCGCGGCCCAGAAATATCCCGAGGCCATGCAAGTCGACCTGCCGCGCGTGACCGATCCCGCGCGGATCGATTGGCAAAACATCGCCGCGGGGATCTCGACCTAGCGACGGCTGGCAACCGCCAGCTAAGCAATGCCGAAGACACGCCGGGCATTACCGGCGAGAAACTTAGCCAGCGTGTCGGGCTTCAGCTCCAGCGACTTGGCCTGGCGCACGCACTCAGCGAGCGACAACATGGGAAAGTTCGTGCCGAACAGCACCTTGTCTTGCCCATACGTGTTCATGAAGTGCAATAGCTGCGGCGGATAGTAGCGCGGCAGGTAAGCGCTGGTGTCGATATAGACGTTCTCGTGCTTCCAGGCCAGCGCGATCATTTCGTCGGTCCAGGGATAGCCGATATGCCCGCCGACGATCTTCAGCTCAGGAAACGTTAGCGCCACTTCGTCGATGTAGGGAATTGGGCGGCCGGTCTCCGAAGGCATCAGCGGCCCGGTGTGCCCCACCTGCGTGCAAAACGGCACGTCCAGTTCGATGCACTTCACGTACAGCGGATAGTACAGCCGGTCGTTGGGCGGCAGGCGCCACAGCCAGGGAATCACGCGCAGCGCCTTGAAACCGAGCTGCCGGACCGCGCGATCGAGCTCGCGGACCGCCTGCACCGGATGTTCCAAATCGACCGTCGCCACGCCGGTGAAACGCTGCGGGTAAGCGCTAATAAACTCAGCGATCCGATCATTCGACGCCACGTCAACACCGGGGCGTGACCAGCCTGTCAGCAGCAAACGGTCGACACCTGCCGCGTCCATTTGCTCGACGAGCTCCGCGGGACTTAACCCGCGTTCGAGCTGTTTGAGCGTGCCCGACTGCGCAAACAACCGGCGGATTTCCGGCAAGTGCGCGGCCATGTCCGCAAAGGGCGGGTTGGCCCAGGCATCAATGACTTGCAGCACTCCTTGGCTCATGACGGGCTCTTACCAGACGTCGGCCTTGGCCACGGCCTGGGCGGCGGCCAGTTCCGTGGTGGCCGGCGTGCATTCCAAACCCACGTAGTCGCGGTAACCCAGCTCGTAGGCCGCCCGCAGGACGCGCGGGTAGAAAATCTCGCCGGTACCCGGCTCGTGCCGTCCGGGGTGGTCGGCCAGCTGCAGGTAGCCGATCTGGTCGAAGCCCTCCTTGAGGTGGCCGCACAAATCGCCTTCGCTAATGTGCATGTGATAAAGATCCCAGTTGATTTTCACCATCGGCGAGTTCACCTCGCGACAAATGCGCACCGCGGCGGGCGAGCCGTACAGGCAGTGCCCCTTGTGGTCGACGCGTATGTTCATCGGCTCCAGGATCAGCATCACCTGGTGCTGCTCGGCAATCGGCGCTACCTTTTTCAGGCCCACGATGATGTTCTCGTGCATCTGCTCCTGTGTCATGCCCGGCTGGTCGTTGCCGCCGACGACGGTCATCTTCTTGCAGTTCAAACGCTTGGCAACCTGGCAACCCTCTTCGATCTTTTTGACCAGTCGGTCGTGATTCTTGGGATCGTTCATCCCCGGGGTGAAGCCCCAGGCGGTGAACTGCGCGATCTCGAAGTTCAGTTCGTTGGAAAGTTTGGCGATGGCATCAAGATCCTTGCCTTCGTACGGCCAGAACTCGACGGCCGGAAAGCCCAACGCCGCGGCCTGCCGCAATCGGTCGAGAAACGGCAGCTTTCGCCACCACATTTCCACGTTAACCGCAAAGCGGGTATGCGGCGTCTTGCCCAGCTGCGAGTTATCTTCCGCGGCCACGGCCGACGAAGCCAGCGCCGCGCCGCCGGCCAGCGCCAGTCCGCTTTGGATGAAAGTACGTCGTGGCAAAGCCATCGCTGGTCACTCCTGCAATTGCTGATTGGTCCGCCCAGTTGCACGCCGACTAGCGCGGCTGGCTGCGGGCCAGTATAATTTGCCCTAACCGGGGCTACCAGTAACCAGCCATTGGCGCCTCGGGCAGACACTTAATGGGCTGGACGCAGGTGACTTGTGACCGACCTTGCCGAACTCCGCTGTCCTCACTGCCGCTGGCACCAAGTGTGCGGCGCCGGCGCCATGGTCGAGTGGCTCCGCCGCGCGCGGCAAGTGCGACGCGACGCCGAACCCGACCCCGCCTTGCTGGGCGAGCTGTTTCGCGTGGGCGCGGCGAAGTTCGTCTGCCCGCAATGCTCGACGGCAGGCCTGGCGGTCGCGCCCCCGACGGCCGACAACGACGAAGACTGGGGCATGGCCCGTAAATGCGAGGGTTGCGGCAAGCCAATCCCCGCCGAACGCTTGGAGGTCTGTCCCAACACCACGCTCTGCACGGTCTGCCAAGCGCAAAGCGACCGGGGTGGCCTGGCAGGCCCGGCGGAGTATTGCCCGCGCTGCGTCAACCTGATGGTCCTGCGACAAAGCCGCGCTGCTGGTGTCACGCGCTACGTCATGAGCTGTTCGGGTTGCCGCAGGTGAATTTTATGTCGGGCGCCCACGATCTCGAAGCCTTGTACTGGTCGCCGCGGCGTCGCTACCTGTCCCTACTCGTCGCCGGCAGTCTGCTTTGCCTGGCAGCTGCAGGTTGCTCGAACCCCTCGACTCCAGGAATGGTTGACGAGCCCAGCTTGAGCGACCAAGCGCAACGCGTGCGCGCGGGGACCCAAGTGGAAATCCGACTCGAGCACCAAATGGTGCATCCTGCCGACCTGAAGAACCTGGAAGGCCTCGACGGCAAGCTCCAGAGAATCAACCTGTCGAATACCGAACTCGACAACGCGGCCTTCAAACAGTTGTGCCAGATCAAGTCGCTTGTGCAATTGCGTTTGAGGTGTCCCAAAATCACCGACGACGCCCTGACGGCGCTGACCGGTCTACCCAATTTGCGGCATTTGCACTTGATTGACGCGCCGCTCACCGACGAGGGCCTTGCACATTTGCGCGGGCTGACGCAGCTCGAATCGCTTTACCTCGACGAAGCGCACGCTAGCGACGCCGCCATCGCCGAGCTCGTCAAGGCTTTGCCCTCGGTTCACTTGCACGTCGATGGCGGCCATCATCGCCTCGATACGAACGCCGACGATCATTCGCGGTCGCCGTAGAGCCGGTCGCCCAATAGTTGGCGACGGTCTGCCAACGCAGCTATACTGTCCCCGTCGCTTCCCATCCCAGACAACAACAGCTCGCAGGTCGACCGTCATGAAGAATATCCGCACGCTGCTCGTGGGCGTCTTGATCCTGGCCGGCTCCACGGGTTACGCGTTCTTGCGGGGTGCCGCGGGCACCGACATGACGACGGCCGCGGAGAAGTTCGTGCAATCACTCTCCGAGGCTCAGCGCGCCCAGGCGGTGCTGGCTTACGATGCCCCCGCGCGGACCGACTGGCACTACATTCCCAAGCCGAACCGCAAAGGGTTGCAGGTCAAGGAGATGACGGAGCCGCAGCGATTGGCCGCTTTCGATTTGCTGCACAGTGCGCTCAGCGAAGCCGGCTACGGCAAGGCCCGCAAGATCATGTCGCTGGAAAGCGTGCTTCGCGAGTTGGAAAAGAGCCGCACTGGCGCGCCGCTGCGCGATCCCGAGCGGTACTACTTCACGCTCTTCGGGCAGCCGTCGGCCACCGGCCGCTGGGGCTTGAGCGTCGAAGGGCATCACCTGTCGCTGAACTTCGTCGTCGACTCGGGCAAGGTCGTTTCCTCAACTCCCACATTCTACGGAGCCAATCCGGGCGAGTTGCAGGCCGACTACGGCCCCGAGTTCAAAAAGGGCTTGCGCGTCTTGGCTAACGAAGAACAACTGGCTTTCCAGTTGCTCAAATCCTTGAGTGCCGAGCAACGATCGCTAGCCGTCGTGGCCGACAAAGCGCCGAACGACGTGCGTGGCGCAGGGCAGGCCAGTCCACCCATTTCCGAAGCCGTAGGCCTGGCGGCAGCGGACATGAAACCCGAGCAGCGCGAATTGCTCAAGGCCTTGATCACGGAGTACGCCCATAACCTGCCCCCCGAGGTGGCCGCCGAGCGACTGGACGCTATCGACAAGGCCGGCTTCGAGAAGATCCGGTTTTCGTGGTCGGGCGGCGACAAGCCCGGCGTGGGACACGACTATCGCGTGCAGGGCACGACCTTCCTGATCGAATTCAACAACACGCAGCCCGACTCGGCCGGCAACCTGGCCAACCACATTCACTGCACGTGGCACAACCTGTCGGGCAACTTCGCTCTGCCGACCGCGAACTGAGCCTTGCTTCAGACGGCCGACAGTTCCAACGACTCGTCAAATTCGAGCGGGTCGGACTGCCAATCGGTCTGGTCATCAGCCGCGTCGAACGCAGCGGTCACCTGGTCAGCCGGTAGCGCTCCACCAGTGGCTGAAACGGGTTGCGGCTCGGAGCTGACCGCCGTCGGGGCGACGATGGCAGCCGCGGAGTTAAGCGCGCTGTTCGGCGGCGCCGCCAGCGACAAGGCAAACGCCACGTCGCTCAGCGCGCCTTCGTCCTCGGGCAGATCGCCCGCCGCAGCCAGCACGGCGGCCAGGTCGCCGTTGGCCAGATAGTCGTAGTTGTCGCTCACGACCGCGCTGCCGCCGCTCGGAAAGCCCGAGTCGAACGGCCAGGAATACAGCGGCAGCGTCGACTTGACGTGAATTTCGGTGGTGAAGACAAACGGCGTGCCGCCGATGCCGCTGGGATAGGTCATCTCGAGGAAGTAAGCCGTGGCGCCCGTGTTGGGCAGCGGCACGTTGCCGGTATAGATGCCATTACCCAGATTCGTCGCAGTGGTGCTGGTCCAGGTGATTTCCGGATGCCAGGTACGGCGGAAGTCGCGGGCCGTGGGATTCGTGGCCTGCCACAGTTTCACGGTCAGGGGAGCGTCGGTCGTATGCAGTTCGATCGCGCCGTTGGGCTGGATCGTCCACGAATACTCGGGCAGATGCCGGTTGTTCAGGATGGCGTCGAGGAACGTCAGCGTGCTGGTCACGGCCGTGCCGTCGAGGCCGTGCCCCGTATTGGGAAAGTACCGCAGGTAGTTCTGCGTGCCGGGCAGGTCATGAATGTAGAACTGCGACGAATCGGAAACAAAAAATTCATCGCCGGCCGAATTGAGGATCAGCTTCGGCATGTTGTCGAACCGCCCGTTGCGCAAGTAGCGGTAGGGATCGACGATCTTCGACAGCTGCTGCCCTTCGGGAGTCATAATGCGATCGAAAATGTGTTTGTCGCTGTAGTCTTGCACGGCCTCGGAAAAAAAGCCGTACACCTCGTAGTGGTGGACCATCTGTGGTCCCTGATCGAGGTTGTCGAACACGCCAGGAATAATGGCCCGCACGCGGTCGTCCGAAGCGGCGGTGAGCCACGTCGTCCAACCGCGTTTGGAATAGCCGGTAACGATGAAATCGTTGATCGTCTGGTTGCCGGCCACCTGGGGAATGAAGTTCTGGATCGTGTCCATCGTCTTCACGGCGCTTTTGGCCATCGCCACCAGCACCGGCCAGGTCTCGTTACCCGGCGCGCCGATGTTGTTCATGTACTTATCGAACGAGTAGGCAATGATCTCGTCCTCGCTGCGGCCGCTGGTTTCGTCGGTAAAGATCAGCGGCTCGCTCGGCACCGTGCGGAGGTTAATGACCACGGTGTGCGTCGTCACCGCCAACAGCGCGGTATTCGGGTCAGGCGCCGAAGGGGGAGAGCCAAAGTTGTTGTTTCCCCCGTTGATGTACAATAGTGCCGTGGTGGCCAGCGTGCCGGTCGGCACTACCACTTCGACCCAGTGCCGCCAGACCGGCTTGTTCACGTCGGCGCTGGAACGCCAGGTCTGGCTGGTCATGTCGATGGCATAGAACGTGTAGCCCGGCCCGGCCACGGTGTTGGCCACCGAGTAGTGGTATGACGCGTCGGGGGCGTGGACGTAGTCTTCCAGGGCGCTCGACATTTGCGTGTCGACGATCATCGGCGAGATGGCGCTCGTGCCCTCGACACCGTCGCCGTCGGTGACCCGCGCCCGCAGCCGCACTGTGTAGGGCCCCGAAGCATCATTGACCGGCAGCGCAGGATTGATCGTGAAATCCGCGGTGCCTTGGTAGAGGGGCGCCGTCGTGCGGGCTATCTCGCCTTCGTCGGAAAAATCGCCGTCGTTGTTCAAATCGACATCCAGGCTGACTAGCGTGCCGTCGGGCAGCGCCGCCGAGCTGGTCGCGCTGACGCTGACACTGGGCGTCGTGTCGATTGAAAACGGCACCAGCGTCGAGAGCGTGACCGCGGTCGGGTTTAGCAACCGGTTAATGACCATCAGCGCGTCGCGCGGCGACAGCGCATTGTCGTCGTTCACGTCGAGGTAGAGCAGGGGCGGGTTCGGATCGGGCGTCGGCAAGGGGCCCACGCCTTGAACCAACAACGCCGAGACGACGCCGGCGGCATCGGCCGCCGTGACCTCGCCGCTGCCGTTGACGTCGAGCGCCAAGGCCGCGTTGTGCCAGGGCGACGCCACCAGCAGCCGCCGATCCTCGAGCGCTTCGAGGCCAAGAAGTCGCATTGGCCGCGCGCGCCGCGGCGTCCATTGTGCTTGTCTCATTGCTGCCCCCTGCCCGCACGGCCTGGCCGATCGATATCGGCCATGTAAAAACGGGGAAGGGCGGGCGCCCAGGCCCGTGCCCCCCCGGAAGTTGTGGCTAGGATACTCCTCGACGGGGCAGAATGCCAGCAGAAAGCGGCTTTTTTTCTTGCAACCCGCGCGCGCCGATCGGGGCGCAGAAAAGTGCCCCCAGCAACGCGAGCCAGCCGACGCAACGAGTCGTCCGCGGGGTCAGTTGGCCGAGGGCGCGCGACTACCGCGTTGTTTCTCGATTCTGCTTGTCGCGCAGTGCGTCGCTGGCTTCCTCGATGACCTCGCGGCCCTTGCGGACAACGATCTGCGCGTCCTCTTTGACTTTTTCTTTGTCAATTTGGATTGAAATGGTGTGGTCCGGCGAACTTTGCATCTTGATGGCGCCGGTCACGACCAGCCCAACAATCGCCAACATTCCGAGGAAGAACAAGATCCGCATCGCAAGCACCTCGCGCGTTGAATTCCATTTCCATTCGACCGCCACGTCTCGATAGGCGGCTCCCCATTGCTCTCCTGGGGGCGCGGAGTGTATCGGGGCTTCACGGCGTGGTCAACGGCAACCGTGCGGCATTTGCACAGCGGCCGTCCAGCCGCTAGCAACTAGCGCCGTCCGCCCGAGGGCGGCAACCCGCGCTGTGCCCGGCGATCTTCGACCATGCGGCGATACGCGCCGCGCTGGGCGCGCTGATCAGGGGAGCTGTTGTCGAGATAGCCCTTGCGCCGCGCGACGCTGTCGCGACCATCGACGCCGCCGCGGCCGCCGCCAAAACCACCGCGGCCGCCCGGTCCGCCACCGCCAGGGCCACCGCCGCCAGGTCCGCCCGCGCGGGCCTGCGTGGTACTTTGCTGGCGGCGCTTCTCGCGCTCCTTGCGGCGTTTTTCGTCGCGGTCGATCTCCTCGTCGATCTGCGCCAGTTGCTCCTTGGGCGACTTGGCGAAAAACTCCTGCATGTGCTTCCGCTCCCGAGCCTCCCATTCCTTGCGGCGGTCGGCGAAGAGCGCCTCGCGCGAAGCCTCGGGCATCTGGTCCATCA
>CAZPED010000052.1:0-11028 GCA_964585335.1 uncultured Planctomycetaceae bacterium
GCGGCGTCGTCCACCAGGGTGGCGGTGTGAATCATCTCGAACACCGTGGCAAACACCACGTGATCGCGCGTGGCCGTGCCCGTGGCGTGGGCCGAAAGCAGCACCAGAGCCGGGCGCCGTCGCTTGCCACCCAAGCGCAAGGAATGCTTGACCAGGTTGTCGACAAACGGGTCAGAGCTCGACAACTCGCCGCGCAACAACTCCTCGGCGGCGGCCAATTCGCCGGCAATGGGTGCGTACAATCGTTTCCAATGGCGAGCCAGTGCGTCCTGCTCGTGGATCGCTTGCTTCATGAACCAGTCCTCTTATTTTCGACAGCCGTTCACACAGGCGGTGAACGCTGCTGGCTTACTTTGTCGTCCGCCGCCGGCAAGGCTTGCGCCTAGCGCGAAGGCGTGTCGGCCGGCCGAATAAAGTGCCCGCTCCGGCCTCCCGACTTCTCTTCCAAACGTACCTGCTCGACGACCATGCCGCGGTCCACGGCTTTGCACATGTCGTAAACCGTCAGCGAGGCAACGCTGGCCGCGACCAGCGCTTCCATTTCGACACCGGTGCGGGCCGTGGCCCGCGCCGTGGCCATCACCACGAGCAGGTCCGAGCCTTCGAGCTCGAAATCGAGCGTTACGGCATCGAGTGGCAACTGATGGCACAGCGGAATAAGCTCGGCGGTCCGTTTGGCGGCCATAATGCCGGCCAGCCGGGCCACTTCCAGCACATTGCCCTTGGCGGTCCGCTGGTCACGTACCCGCTCGAGCGTTGCCGGCAGCATCCGCACGCGCGCCGAGGCCCTGGCCACACGGACGGTGACGTCTTTGGGGCCAACATCGACCATCCGGCTCGCGCCGTGGGCGTCAAAGTGTGTCAATTCGCTCATGCGCTTGCCGCGTGCGACTGCTGCCGCTCGAGAACGTAACCGCAAGCGCTCGCGCAAACTTAACAGCCGCCGAAAATCCAAGTCTGCTTGGGCTTATGCGGGGGCTTGCGAAAACAGCCCTCATTCTAGAGCGGGGGCGAAAACCGTCGAGGGGTCCCGGCGGTGGCCAGGAGGGCTTTGTTGTGCAAAGCAGCGGCCATTCTGATTACCTCGGCGCGCAAAAAAACCGTCGCGGGGGTCATCCGCGACGGGTTAATTGCTTGCAACTTGTCAGAGCCACACCAGGCTCAAACCGGCCCCTGGCGGGAATCCGGTGTTACACAAGCTCCTTGCGGGCGCCGATCAGCGTGCGGAGACGCTCGGCCAACAGGGCGGCGTCGAACGGCTTCTTGAACGTCTCGTTGATGCTCGAGCGATCGAAGCTGGTCGAACTGCCGTCATCCGGCAAGAGGGCAATCAGAATCGTGTCGGCGTATTCGGGATTGCGACGCAGGTTCTGGCAGATCTGCAAGGCCTCGACCCGACCGATCGAGAAATCGACGATAATGCAGTCGGGGTGGAAGCTCTCGGCCTGAATGCCGGCCTCGAAGCCGCTGGCGGCCACGGCCACCTTGAACGAGCGGTCGATGGGCAGCTTTTGCTTCAGGTTCTCGATCAGCACCTGGTCTTGGCCGACCAACAAGACTTTGGCCATCGCCTCGTCTTCCAGGTCGCCCAGGGGCATACCGTGTTCCTTGAGGAACCGGATCAAATACTCACGCGGAATACGGCGGTCTTGCGAACCGGGGATACGGTATCCTTTCAGACGGCCGGAATCGAACCACTTGCTCACAGTACGTGGGGCCACTTTACAGATCTTAGCGACCTGACCCGTTGTGAAGACCTTCATCGCAGGCTCTCCAATTGACTTCGCGCTGGTGTGGGAACTCTTCTCCGCATGACGTTTCCGTCAGCGGAGCTTTTTAGCCCCTTGCTCATGGGTGTCCGGCCGTTGGTCCGATCCTTCGGGCCGGTTGTGGGGTCAACCGGCCGTCCATGAACATCTGGGTCGGGGCTGTTACGTTGTTAATCGCTTCGCCGTGGCGTGGTTCAGGTCCTTCTGATCCGCAGCCTCAGTAAAGACATCGGCAGACCGGTTGATCGTGGCATCGTCGAAAATCCGCGCGCCGCAAAGTTTGCCTATCGTCTTTCGGCGCTGCTGGCGGATCGCTGGAAGCCGCGAAACTCACCGGGCTACTTAGTACCTGTTGTCGGTGAGAACGTGCGGGAAGCTTTCGAGTCACCCTGCAAAATCCGCAAGGCGGTCAAAAACTCGTTGTCGGGCGCGTGAGCGCTGATCCCGGGCAGGTTCCCCCCTGCAGTCGGCTCGTTCCGTTCGCAGGCTTTGTAAAGCTGCTTGCGGAACTAACCTTCCGAAGTTAGTTTCGATTCGCGGAGGGGGGCGACTTTAGAAACTTTCTCCTGTCGTAGCGGCCACTCCGGTCTTGGCGCTGGTGCCGAGCCTGCCTTCCAGCGCGACCAGGCAATTCACGGCCGAGCCAAACCGTTGTGCCGCTTGCCCTTATCATCGCCGGTTGTGGCGACTCTAGCGAATGTCCCCGGAGTCGGGTTTTAGCGAAAGGATTCCGGCGACACCCCTCTGTTCCGGCCACGAAAACACTTCATGGCGCGCCGGTCGTAGGAATTGTAGCGCCCAGGTTGTCGCAAGAAAGGCGCTCGCTGGCAAAAGCACGCGACGCTGGCTGCCTCTACCGGGCATCACGCCCCACAGGCTGCCTTTACACGCCCGCGCCTTGCACGACGCTATTGGTAAGCGTGCCAATGCCGTGGATCGAGATCTGCACCGCGTCGCCGGCCGCGAGGGTAAAGCTGTCGTCGGGCACGATGCCGGTGCCGGTCAGCAAGATGACCCCTTGCGGAAATGAATTGTCGCGCCCTAGCCAGCCAATCAGGTCGTCGAACGAGCGGGCCATCTGGCCGACCGAAGTGCTGCCACTGAATACCCGCTGGCCGCCGCGATCGATGGCCAGGTCGATTTTGATCCTGTCGGCCGCCGGCATGCTGGCAGCCAGCGTGACCCAAGGCCCCAGCGCGCAGCAGCCGTTGTAGACCTTGGCCTGCGGCAGATAGAGGGGATTCTCGCCCTCGATATCGCGCGAGCTCATGTCGTTGCCCGCCGTGAAGCCCACCAACTGCAAACGCGAGTTGAGCACGAGGGCCAATTCCGGCTCGGGCACATTCCAGCGTGCATCCTGACGTATGCGTACGGCCTCGCCTGGCCCGACCACGCGGTGAGGCGTGGCCTTGAAGAACAGTTCTGGCCGGTCGGCCACGTAGACCTGGTCGTAAAACGTGGCGGCGCCCTGCGATTCTTCCATGCGCGCCACCTGGCTGCGGCGATACGTCACCCCGGCGGCCCAGACCTCCTGCTGATCGATGGGCGCCAACAGCCGCGTGCGCTCAAGTTTTTGGCCAGCGCTGCCGGCGGCCAAGCTTTGCGCGGCCGACGCCGGGTCGGGGGCCTCGAGCAAATCGGCCAGCGTGTGATAAGCGTCGCTCGTGGTAAGCGGCACGACAGTGTCGCCTTCCACGATTGCGGGAGTTTGCCGGCCGTCGCCCAGCCGGATCTTGGCAAGCTGCATCGATCTCTCCGTAAACCAGCGCGTCAGGCTTCGGGCAGGACCAGCCGATGCGAGATCGCTTGGGTGCCCAAGTCGACTTCGATCAGCCGGCCGCCACGCGGCAGATCGCCATAAGCGTTCCACCCGCCCACGCGGCCGTAAGCCAGTTCGATGCCGTCCCATTGGCCGACGTAGTCGTTCTTATGGTCGTGGCCGCTAAAGACGGCCTTCACTCGCTGCGATTTCTTGAACGCCGCGAACGTATCGCCAGCGTCATTATCGAAGCAAACCCGTTCGCCAAAGTTGCCCTTGTGTGCTCCGGCGGCGCTCAGCTTCTCGAACTCGACGACGGGGATATGAATCATCGCCAGGATGGGCGTGCGATTGCCGTCGTGGGCGTCGCGGCGCATCTCGCCTTCGAACCAGTCGAGCTGCGGCCAACTCACCTTGCGGTTGGGGTCCTTGTAGCCCGAGTCGAAGCAAAAGATACTTAGCCGCGGATCGGACTGCCCCGCGTTGAGGACGTCGAAACGAAAGGCAAATTGCGGTCCGTCAGCCGTGGGCACTTCGCCCACCGCGGCCCGCTTCATCGGCTGGCGAAACTCGGCGACGCTGCGTCCGCCGATGTCGTGATTGCCCAGGGCGTGGGTCCAGGGCACGCCCAAGTCGTCGAAGAATTCGATGGCCTCGAAACTGACGCCGGCGCCCTGGTCGTTGTTGATGAAATCGCCTGTGTGAACGATGAAGTCGGGGCGATGCTTGTCGACGATCCGGCGAATCGTCAAGAAGCCACACTTGTCCTGAATCTTGTCGGTAACGTCCTTGCTGCCAAAGTGCGTGTCCGTGATTTGCAGAATACGCAGCGGCCGCGCATCCCGGGGAGCATAGTCGAGCGCAAAGCGATCGGGGGCCAACCGGCGCACGCTGACGGCCGGCGTGGTCCCTTGTGGTTTAACGGCCAGCTGCTCTTCGGCCCGCGCCACGCCGGACCAGCTGGCCGACAGGCCGGCCGCGCCGGCGGCCTTGAGGAATTCCCTGCGCTGCATTTTCGAATCTCCGGAATCGCGATACTCGACGCCGTGGCGATGGTCGCCCGCGACTACCGCCCATAATAATCCGCCGGCAGAGCGGCCGCCAAGCCAAACGCGCGGGCGTGCATCTGCCCGCGACCTCCCGCCGACTTGCAATTCACTTTCGATCCAATAAGATGCCGGGTTCACCAACCAGCATTGCACATCGACAGATCAGGAGACGCGGACGATGGGTCACCACCAAACCGCCAAGCATCGGCCAGGCAAGCACTCGTACCACCAGATTGGTCTGGTTCGCGGCCAGTTCGGCAACGTGCCCGAGGATCAATGGCTCGACTGGATTGCCAAGACGGGCTTCGACGGTTGGGAAGAGGCCAGCTGGGAACTCGACCTGGCGCGCTGTGGCGACGACGCGGGCGCCAAGGCCTATGCCGAGGAGCGGGTGGGCAAGGCGAAGAAGCGGGGGCTTGAAATCCTTTCAATCGCCGCTCACTTGCAGGGTCAAGCCCTGGGCGACGAACCGAGCGCCAAGACGCTCCAGTTCCTGGGCGGCGAGTCGGTCGAAGCCTATGCCAAGTGGCGCGCGGCAGGCAACAACCCTCCGCGGACCAATCCCTACTATGTGCCCGACGACGTCGCCGAAATCGCCCGCAAGCAGGCCGCCACCGCGCTGGTGAACACGGTACGGTTGGCGCACTTCATCGGCAAGCTGGAAGACCGCGTGGTGCCCGTTTCGGGCTTTGTCGGCTCGCCGGCGCATTGCTGGAGCCACTGGTTTCTGTTTCCGCCACTGCCCAGCTCGCTGGGCGGACACCCGATTGCCGACGTGTACCAGGTGAGCCTGGAACTGCTGGTCGAACGCTTCGCGCCAGTGTTTCAAGCGTGCCTGAAGTACGGCACGACGTACGACCTGGAGTGCCACCCCAGCGAGCGCGCGATGGGCGACATTGCCAGCGCCGGCGACTACCTGGCGGCCGTCGATAAGGCCGGCTTCGCCAAGGCCGCGGGCTTTAACTTCGACTGCTCGCACATGGAGTGGCAAGGCGTCTCCGGCATCGACTTCATTCGCACCTACGGCGATCGCATTCACTGTGCCCACATCAAGGGCGTGCAAGTCGTGGGCGGCTATACCCGCAACGGCCGGCTGGGCGGACACAAGCCGATGGGCGACAAACACAATGGCTGGAACTTCGTGACGGCCGGCACCGCCCGCGACGCCACGTGCACCGAGGCTTTGATGGTCGAGCTCAATCGGGCAGGCTACAGCGGCGGCGTTTCCATCGAATGGGAAGACAACGACGTCGAGCAACACGCGGGCGCCAAGGCGGCGCTGGCCAACGTGCACCAGGCCGACCAGCCCCCCAGCACGATGCGCCACGACGAGCAATTGAAGGCATAAAGCAGGCCGCCCATGCCCGGCCACAAGCTGTTGGCGCCGCCAGGCGACCCGACGCCCATTTTCGAGCTGTTCCGCGGCAACTATGCCACGGAGTTGCTCGTCGCCGCGGTCGCCCACTTGCGATACTTCGAGCTGCTGGCCGGCGGCGCGCAATCGCCCGAGCCCTTGCGCGAGGCGTTGCAATTGGCCCAGCGGCCGTTCACCGTGCTGACGACCGCGCTCTGCGCCATGGGACTGGTCGAGCGAGGTGCTTCCGGCCAGTTGACCTTGAGCGTATTGGGCCAAGCCTATTTGACCCCGCAATCGCCGTGGTTCGTCGGTGACTATCTGGGCCTGGCCGCCGACTCGCCGGGGGTGCTGGCCATGGTCGAGCGACTGCGCACCAATCTGCCGGCCGGGCACAAGCCCGAGGAGCAAGGCGTCGGCTTTATCTACCGCGACGACATGCCTTCGGCCATGGAACAAGAGGCCACGGCGCGGCATTTCACGCTGGCGTTGGCCGGTCGCGCGAAGAACGTGGCGCCGCTGCTGGCCCAACAGGCTCCGCTGGAAAACGCCACGGTGCTGCTCGACGTCGCCGGCGGTACCGGCCTGTACAGCATCGCTTGCCTGCAACGATTTCCTAGCCTGCGGGCCATCGTTTGGGACCGGCCGGAAGTGCTGAAGATTGCCGCAGAGATGGCGGCACGCTACGGCATCAGCGATCGACTGGAGCTGGCGCCAGGCGACATGTTCGTCGATCCGTTCCCAGCAGGCGCCGACGCGATACTGCTTTCGAATGTCTTGCACGATTGGGACGTGGCCGATTGCCAATCGCTGGTCGACCGCTGCGCAGCCGCGTTGCCCCAGGGCGGGCGCTTGATGATTCACGAGGTCTATCTTAACGACGCTCTCGACGGTCCCCTGCCGATCGCGCTCTACTCGGCGGCCCTGTTCAGCGTCACCCAGGGCCGGGCCTATAGTGCCGCCGAATACCGCTCGTGGCTCTCCGCCGCCGGCCTGACGCCCGAAGCCATGCGGCCCACGCTCGTGCACTGCGGCTTGCTGCCGGCGGGGAAAGCGCCGTAGCGGAGAAGTACGGCGATAGCTGCCCGGCGGCCGCTTTTTCTTGCACCGGGGCCAAGATTGGCCATACTGGAACGAATAGCCTGCCAGGAATGGCCGCTTACCGATCCTTTGGCTCCCAACCCCCGGGTAGTCCCATGAGTGACATTTTCGCCAAACTCAACGGCGGCGAGATTCTCGGCCTGTGCGGCATCATATTGGGCACGGTGGCCGTGCTGGGCGGCATCATCATCGCCATCACCAAGGTGGTGGCGGCTCACTATCGCAAGACTCAGCTCGACGAAATGGAGGCCACGCTGAAAATGGAAATGATTCAGCGCGGCATGTCGGCCGACGAAATCAAGCAAGTGCTCGAAGCGCGGTTGAGTGCGCGCGGCGCGTCGCTGGCCGAACGGTTGGGCGCCCTGCCGACGCTGAAGATGCCCAACGTTTTCGGCAAGGGCTACGAAAAGAGTTAACCGCTAACGCACATTCGCGTCGGAGTAACGCCATGCAACTGCTGGCCAACATACCTGATGAACTGTGGGTGATCCTTGGTTTGCCGATCATTGGCGACTTCCTTATCGCCATGACGGACATCATCACCGACTATCGCCGCAAGAGCCAGCGCGATGACATGGAAGCCACGCTGAAAATGGAAATGATCCAGCGCGGCATGTCGGCTGAGGACATCGAGCGTGTGCTGGCGGCCCGCTTCGGCAATTCGCGCCGCGGCAAGGGAAACCGCTACTGCCCGGTCGACGGCGAGCCAAACTCGGCACGCAGCTATCCGCGCTGAAGGCCAACCAGCCAGCGGCGGCGCATCGGTCGCTTCACGCTGCCGCCTGGCTACTGCGGCCAGTACTGGGCCATCTTGCGGCGGAGGAACTTGGCGCTGCGTTGCAACTGCTCAATGCCGTCAACGCCGTCCTCAATGCTGATCCAGCCGTCGAAGCCCGCGCCGGCCAGCGTGCTAAAGATCGCGTCGTAGTCGTTCATGCCCTGGCCGATTTCGCCGTGGCGAAGCCGTTTGGCGTAGCCCACGCTGTCTTCTTCCTTGCGGAGATCCTCGATCGTGCCCTCGGCCAGGTAGCGGTCGCTGGCGTGCATCGTCACCACGCGCTGCTTGACCCGCTCGAGCAGTTCCAGCGGATCTTCGCCGGCCAGAAACGTGTTGCTGGGGTCGTAGTTGACGCCAAAGTGAGGTGAGTGGATGCGGTCGACCAGGTCGCAAAACACGTCCATCTTTTGGGCAAACTCGGGATACTGCCAATAATTGTCCTTGTAGTGATTCTCGATGATCAGCGTCACTCCGCCGGCCGCCGCGTGCGGAATGCAAGCCTCGATGGACTCGGCGGCGTAGCGCAGGCCATCCTCGCGCGAGACTTCCGGCCGTCGCTGCCCCGACAGCACCCGGCAGTACTGCCCGCCGAGCGCCACGGTCATGTCGATCCAGCCTTTTTCGAGGTCGATCTGCTGCTGGCGAAACTTCGCGTCGGGATGCGTGAAGTCGGGCGAACAGCAGAGCATCGGAATCGAGAGTCCCTTGTCCTCGACCAATTTGCGCGACGCGGCCCAGGCCTTGGGGTCCTTGAGCTCGAGGAAGCCGCTGTAGAATTCGAGCCCGTCGATGTCGAGCGTCGTGGCTAGGTCGACCCACTGACGGATCGTCATCGAGCCGTCGAGCACCAGGGGATCCATGTACGCTTTGGGAAAGGCGGCAAGCTTGGGCATGTTGCGTGTTGGCCGTTGAGGCGAATGAGTGCGGATGGTTTCGTACGGCAGCGCGGCCAGGGCGATGCAACATAAGTCGCGTCGCGCGGTCCGCCCGCTAAGTGACTTCCTTGGGCGGGTTGCGGCCAATCACCGGGTGTTGCTCCAGCTCCAGGACGCTGCCGCTGATCGGCCGGCTTTCATCCCCCACCCAGTACACAGCCGCCGCGGCAATCTCTTCCGGCTTGATCAAGCGGCCCCAAGGAGCCTTCGTGCGGTCGACGCGTTCCGGCCAGTCGGCAGGCAAACCGTCGGCAATCTTCACTTCGTATTCGTTGGGGGTCAGCACCCAGCCGACGTTGAAGTGGTTGACCCGCACGTTGTCGCGTCCCAGCGCGTCGGCCAGGTTGCGCGAGAGGGTCATCAGGCCCCCTTTCGAAATCGAATAAGCCAGCAGGTTGGCCTCGCCGCAGTAGCCGTTGACCGAACCGATGTTGAGCACGCAGCCCTTGGTCTGCTTGAGGTGCGGCGCGGCGGCCTGAATCAAAAGCAAGGGGGCCCGCACGTTTATGGCCATCAGTCGGTCGAACAGGGCCACGTCGGTATTGGCCAGGTTGCTGCGCGTGACCGCGGCCGCGTTGTTCACCAGTCCGTCGAGCTTGCCAAAGGCCGCAATGGCCGCGGCCACCATGCGGGCCGGAGCGGCGGGGTCGGCGATGTCGTCGACATGCAGCACGGCGCGCTCTCCCAACTGGGCGACCAGGGCCTGGCCACGCTGGGAATCGCGGCCGTGAACCAACACACGCGCACCTTCGGCCACGAACCGCCGGGCAATGGCCTCGCCGATGCCCGTCGTGCTGCCCGTTACCAGAATGACCTTATCTTGGAGACGCATGCGGATCCTTGCCGTGGTCGACTACGGTTTGAGCACGGCCTTGACGATCTGGCCGGAGTGCATCTTTTCGAAAGCTTCGTGCCACTGCTCCAGGGGCCAAACGCCGCCAATGACCTTTTGCACGTCGAGCGTGCCGGTCGCCAGCAAGCGAATCACGCGCTCCCAGATCGGCCAGTTGTGGCTGTAGCTCCCCTTGAGGGTCACGTTTTTCTGCACCAGCGGGTCGAGCGAGTGTCCGTAGGGAAGCTTGCCCCAGCCGACCTTGGTAACCCAGCCGTTGGGGCGGACAATGTCGAGCGCCGTCTTCAGCGTGGCCGAAATGCCCGCGGCATCGATCACGCCGTCCACGCCCAGCCCGTCGCCTTGCTTGGCCCATTCCTCCAGCCCGCCGACGATCGAAATGCAGCCGAACTGCTCGCCAACTTGCAGCCGGGTGCGGTCGCGCTCCAGGCCCACCACGGCCACTTCGGCCCCTTGCAGCCGGGCAATCGCGGCACACAGCAAGCCAATGGGGCCGGGGCCCAACACCGCGACCCGATCGCCAGGCTTGACGTTCGAGTTCACCGCCACGGCGTTGTAGGCCACGCAGCAGGGCTCGGTCAGGCCGGCCTTCTCGAACGGCAAATTGTCGGGCAAGTGATGCAGACAGCGGGCCGGCACCCGCACGTAGCGGGTCATGGCGCCGTTGACGCCATAGCCAAAGCCCTTGCGCGTGGGGTCGAGATTGTACAGGCCCTGTTTGGTCAGCGGGCTGTCAAGGTCGATCACAGCGGCCGTCTCGCTCACGCCGCGGTCGCCTTCGCGCCAGCCGCGCACGTTCTTGCCCAGTTCGGCCACGACGCCGGCAAACTCGTGCCCCAGCACCACCGGGTAATTCACCGGCCAGCTGTGCTCGGCGGTCCACTGGTGCAGGTCGCTGCCGCAAACGCCCACGGCCGCCACCTGCAGCAGCACGTCGTCGTCGCCAATCGTGGGGCGCTCGATTTCGCGCAGCTCGACACTGTGTTTCTGAGGTCCGTAATTGACGACCGCCGCTTCTGTCATGATTTTTTTCCTACCGGGATATCGCCATAACTGTGAACCTTATCGCAAATCAGCCGCAGCGAGCTTTCCAGGTCGCCGCTGGCCGTCTTGAACGCGTCGGCGTCGATCGTCAGCGGGGCGCCCAGCACCACCAGCGGCGCGCCATATTCGGGCGTCCGCACCGCTTGCTCGAGCGACAACCCGCCAACGGCCTGCACCGGCACGCTAACCGCCTCGACCACGGCCCGCAATTGATCGAGCGGGCTGGGCATGCGGTGGCCGCGCGCGGCAATGCCGCGGCGTTCGTCGTAGCCGATGTGATGGATGACGAAGTCGCAGCCCAGGTCTTCAAGAAACTTGGCGCCGGCGACCATGTCCTCGCAAACCATGTTGTCGCCCATCACCTGCACGCCAAAATCCTTGCCGGC
>CAZPED010000053.1:0-10992 GCA_964585335.1 uncultured Planctomycetaceae bacterium
GCAGAAACAACGCGCTTGAGTCAATTCTGCCGGTCACGACGAGACTCACGCCCAGCAAAAACACAATGCGCCAGAAACGAATCCTAACCCTGCCACAAACCGCTTCGAGCCTGGGGAAAGTTGGTCCCACATGATGAATACCGCGCTTAATGCCGCGCTGCCATGGGCATGTCGGTCGCCATCTCGGCCTTCACTTGCAGCACCTTGGCTTCGAACCTGGCGGCCATGTAGCCGTGCCACCAGGCGATCGTCACCGCCGCGATGCCCATGGCCATCGCGTTGCCATTCCACATGATGAGCCCAACCGGGACGACCCAGCCGGCCAGAACCGTCAGAACGTATTTGTTGCGCGTGGACATAGGACCGCGCCTCGCTGATGCGACCTTGTGCTACTTGACGCGGTGGCCATTGTATCACCCCGCCCGCGGGGAAAACCAGCCAGCTTGAAGCAGGGCGCCGCCGTTAGCCCTGCGGCGCCTCGGGCAGTAGCCGGCTGCCGAGTGACTCACGGCTGCCGGCGGGTTTTTGATGCGGGCCGGCGATGGGCACGTGGCCGGAGCCGAGTGTTTGGATCTCGACCATCTGCTTGTAGGGCCCGCCGGCGGCCAACAGCTCGGCGTGTGTGCCTTGTTCGACGATTCGGCCCCCTTCGAGCACCACGATCAGGTCGGCGTGCGTGATCGTGCTCAGCCGGTGCGCGATGACAAACGACGTTCGCCCGCGCATCAGAGTGACCAGGCTTTGTTGAATCAGCCGCTCGCTTTCGCTATCGAGGTTGCTGGTGGCCTCGTCGAGAATCAGAATTCGCGGATTGGCCAGTAGCGCTCTGGCAATGGCGATTCGCTGCCGCTGGCCGCCGCTGAGCCGCACGCCGCGCTCGCCGATCACGGTGTCGTAGCCCTGATCGAGGGCCGTGATGAACTCGTGGGCATTGGCCGCGCGAGCCGCCTGTTCGATGTCGGCCCGCGGCGCTCCGCGGACCGCGTAGCTGATATTGTCGGCCACGCTGCCGTCGAACAAAAACACGTCCTGCTCGACGATGCCCAGCAGCCGCCGATAGCTTTCGACGTCGATCTGCCGCAGGTCGACGCCGTCGAGCTCGACGCTACCGGAGGTCGGATCGTAGAACCGCGCCACCAGGTTGGTGAGCGTCGTCTTGCCCGCGCCGCTACGACCGACCAGGGCCACGGTTTGCCCCGGCTGCACGTCCAAATTCACCGCGTGCAGCACGGCTTCGCTCGAGCCAGGATAGCGAAACGAGGTTTGGCGAAACGTCACCCGACCCGCGACGTCGTCCTTGCGGACGATGCGGGTGCCGTCGCTGGCCGCCATTTCTTGCGGTTCGGCCAGCAGGTCGAGCACGCGTTCCAAGCCCGCCAGACTGCTTTGAAACGCCGAGGCACTGTTGGCCAGCACGGCCAAGGGGCCCAGCAGCATGGCCAGGTAAACCAGAAACATCATCAGCTCGCCCAGGGTCAGTCGCCCTTCGAGCACCTGCCAGCCGCCATAAAGCAAGAGCAGGGCCGAGGCCAGGGGAATAACCACTTCCCAGACGATTTCGACGATCCTCGCCCACCACCAGACGTGCAACTGCTGCCGGGCCATGTAGTGGTTGCTGCGGGCAAACCGACCGCTTTCGCTCCGCTGCCGGCCAAAGGCCCGTACCACGCGCATGCCGGCAAAGGCCTCGGTGGCCGTGCTGTCGATGTCCTGCCGCTGCAGGCGAATGTCGCGATAGAGCGGTCGGATCCGACCGATCCAGGTGCGATGCGTAAAGAACACCACGGGCAATAGTACCAGCGAACCGAGCAGCAGCCGCCAATCAACCCAGGCCAGGATGGCCAGGCTGCCCGCGAGCTGCACGATCGCCCGCCAGGGATTGTAGAGCATGCTGAAGATCAGCTCGGGGATGCTGCCGGCGTCGTCGCGCAGAATGCTGGCCACGCCGCCGCTTTTCAGTTGGTACACGCGGTGCAGCGGCAGTCGCACGGCATGCTCGAAAGCCTTTCGCCGCGTGGCCACCTGCACGCGGGTTACGGTGCGGGTGGCATACCAACGCCCCCAAAGCTTGATGGCCGTTTCGACGATCGAGAGCACGATCACCCCGCCGGCAATCACCCCCAGCAACTCAAGCCGCGAGGAGGTTTGGGGCAGCAGCATCGACCAGGGGCTCGCCAGCGGCTGCCCGTCTAGCACGTTGTCGATAGCCAGCTTCGTGGCGGCCGGCGGCAACAGCGACAGCAGCGTGGCGACGGTTACCGTGGCCAGCGAAAAGATCACCGCGCCGCGGTGCCCAGCCAACATGCCCCAAAAGGCGACAAATAACTGCCAGAATGAACGCGGCCGCCGCTCGTTGCCCCGCGGGGCTGCCTCTTTCCCTTCGCGCCGCCGCTGGCGCAACAGGCGCCGATAGTCGGCAAACCGCAGCCGACTTTGCCGGCGCGGCACTTCAACCTTGGGCTGGGGATTGGGACTGATCATGGCTGACCTATTTTACGCGGGCCAACGTGTGCCGCCCACTTGCATTCCGACTTGGGTTCGGTGGTGGCCACAATCCATTGCGCCAATCAAGGTTGTGGGCCCCCCGGGCGTTTCGTTTGCTATGATACCAAGCTCCACACCGATCTTTCCCAGGAGTTTCTGGCCATGGCCGATAGCGCCGGTTGGTATTACGCCCAGAATGGTCAGTCCTACGGCCCGATGCCGCTCGAACAGTTGCGCGAGATGCTGCCGCGACTAGGCGGCGAGCGAACACTCGTCTTCGGGCCGGGCACAGCCGATTGGATCGAAGCCCGGCACGTGCCCGCGCTCTCGGGTTCGCCGGGCCGGGCCGCCGCGCCTCCGCCGCCACGGAGCGGGTCCAGCCGCTCCGACGAGATCGACTACGAGATCTTCGGCAGCGAAATGCAGTATGTCGAGGTCGTGCTCGATCCGGGCGAAATGGTCATCGCCGAGGCCGGGGCCATGATGTACATGACCGCCGGCATTCAAATGGACACGGTGTTCGGCAATCCGTCGGCGCCGGGGGGCGGCTTTTGGAGCAAAGTGGCCGCGGCCGGCAAACGGGTGCTCACTGGCGAATCGCTGTTCATGACCACCTTCAGCAACGTCCATCCTGCCAACCGCGAGACCGTGGCCTTCGCCTCGCCCTTTCCGGGCAAGGTGCTGCCGATCCATCTCGATCAGCTGGGGGGCGAGCTGATCTGCCAACGCGAGTCGTTCATTTGCGCCGCGCGGGGCACGCAAATTGGCATCGCCTTTCAAAAGCGGTTTGGCGTCGGTCTGTTCGGCGGCGAGGGGTTCATCATGCAGCGGTTGACCGGCGACGGGATTGCCCTGGTGCACGCGGGGGGCATGCTCATGCGCCGCACGCTGGCCGCCGGCGAAACCCTGCGGATCGACACCGGCTGCCTCGTAGCGCTCTTGCCCAGCGTGACTTATGACATTCAACTAGTGGGCGGTGTCAAAAACACTCTCTTCGGCGGCGAGGGGCTGTTTTTGGCCACGCTCACCGGGCCGGGAGACATTTGGTTGCAGTCGCTGCCGTTCTCGCGCCTGGCGGGGCGCATTGTGGCCGCGGCGCCACAAACCGGCCGCGGCGGCCGCGAAGAAGGTTCGCTCCTGGGCGGACTGGGCCGCATGCTCGATGGCGACAACACCTAACGACTTTCTGCCCCACGCCCCGCCTTCAACCTCAAGGAAGCAACTTCGCGCATGGCTGAGAGCAAGTATCCGACCACACCGGTGGCCACTAGCGGCATGCCGCCAGGAATTCCTTACATCGTCGGCAACGAGGCCGCCGAACGATTCAGCTTCTACGGCATGCGCGGCATCCTGGTCGTGTTCATGACCAAGTATCTGGTCGACTCGTCCGGCACGCTAGCCGTGATGACTGATGAGGACGCCAAGAGCTGGTATCACTTGTTCATGTCGAGCGTCTACTTCTTTCCCACGCTCGGCGCGCTCCTTTCCGACGTGTTGCTGGGTAAGTACCGCACGATCTTCTGGCTGTCGCTGGTTTACTGCTTGGGGCACGCCGCCCTTTCGATCGACGACACGCGGCTGGGGCTGGCCATCGGCCTGTCGCTGATCGCCATCGGCTCGGGGGGCATCAAGCCCTGCGTCTCGGCCAACGTGGGCGATCAGTTCGGGCCGCAAAACAAGCACTTGCTCGAGAAGGTCTACTCCTGGTTTTACTTTTCGATCAACTTTGGCTCGTTCTTTTCGACATGGCTGATTCCCGAGGTGCTGGAGTCGCACGGCCCCGGTTGGGCCTTTGGCATTCCGGGCATCCTCATGGCGCTGGCGACGGTCGTGTTCTGGATGGGGCGCTACAAGTTCGTGCACCTGCCGCCGGCTGGCGCGGGCTTTTTGCGCGAAGCCTTCAGCGGCGAGGGCCTGCGCGTGCTGGGCAAGCTTGTCCTGATCTACGCCTTCGTGGCCGTGTTCTGGTCGCTGTACGACCAGACTGGCTCGGCGTGGATCTTGCAGGCCGACAAGATGGACCTCAACTTCTTCGGTGTCCAGCTCAAGGCGGCGCAAACCCACTCGGCCAACCCGATCATGATTCTGTTCTTCATTCCGCTGTTCTCGTACGTGATTTACCCGGCCATCAACAAGGTGTTTCCGCTCACGTTCTTGCGGAAAATTGGCATTGGCTTCTTTCTCACCAGCGCTGCCTTCTGCATGTCGGCCGTGATCGAAACCTGGATCCAGGCGGGGGACAAGCCGCACATCAATTGGCAGTTCCTGGCTTACGCCATCGTGACTGCCGGCGAGGTGATGGTTTCGATCACGGGACTCGAGTTCTCCTACACGCAGGCTCCCCCCAAGCTCAAGTCGGTTGTCATGTCGCTCTGGCTGCTCTCGGTGTCGGCTGGCAACCTGATCACTGCCGTGATCAACCTGGCCATTCAAGACGAGCACGGCAAGTCGCGCCTTTCGGGGCCCGACTACTACTGGCTGTTCGCCGGCCTGATGGCGGGCACGGCCGTAGTCTTTATCTTCGTGGCCATGCGCTACCGCGAGCAGTCGTACATCCAAGGTGAAGCATGCTAGGACGCTGGTCGAAGTCTTCGTGTGCCACTGGGCTCCGCCAGTGGCGGCGTTCCACGACGTGTGACAATTTCGGTTAGTTGGAAGTCGAAACTAACGGACACTGGCGGAGCCAGTGCCACACGCCGCGTCCCACGGGTCCGTGTGCCACTGGCTCCGCCAGTGGTCGTTAGTCACGACGTGTGACAAGTCGATTGGTCAGACATCGAAATCAGCGGGCACTGAAAGTGCCAGGTAACACGCAGCAAGTCGTCGCGGGCTAAACCGCTAGCCGGCCGCGCTGGCCACCGGCTCGTCGGCCGGCGCGCCTCCAGGGGGCAGGCCCAACTCGGGCGCCGTGTGCTCGATGATTCGCATCGACATCCAGCGGCCTTGCTGAAAGCGGGCCCAAAAGCCAACTCCCAGCACGACAATCAGCGCGGTCACGGCGTACCAGGCCAGGCGAAAGCCGTCAGTGCTGTAATTGACCGCCCACGCCGTGGGAAGCACCAGCAGCACGAGCCCCATCGTGAAGCTGAAGATCATGGCGAAGCGCGTGTCGCCGGCGCCGCGAATCGCCGAGCTGAACACCACGACCATCGCGTCGAAGAACGAATACACGGCCACGAATTTCAACAACTGCACGACCAGTTCCCGGAGCGATTCGCGCTGCTCCAAACCGTACGGCTGCAAGATCAGCTCGGGTTGAAACAGATACACATAGCAAAACAGGGCCACGTACAGCTCGGCCACGCCAAAGGCCAGCCAGGTCGTGCGCGCGGCCAGCCGGGGGCGCCCTTCGCCAATGCGGTGCCCGGTGAGCACGGTCACCGCCGTGCCCAGGCCCAATAGCGGAATGAACGCCAGCCCATTGAGGTTGAAGATCAGGCTTGTGGCCGACAGTTCGTCGGCCCCCAGCCGGCCTACCAGTTGAATGAACATCGTCCAGCAAGCCACGTCCAGAAATTGCTGAAAGCCGGTGGGCAGCCCAAACCGCAGCAACCGGCCGAACAATTCGCGGTCGAAGCGCCGGCCGCTCCACAGTTGGTAGGGGCTGCCACGGTACTGCGTGGCGATCATCGTGCCGACGTACATCAGCGTGATCGACGTGAAGGCGATCACCGTTGCCAGTGCTGCCCCCTCGATGCCCAGGCGGGGAAAGCCGAGCTTGCCGAAAATCAGCACGTAGTCGAGCGCGACGTTGACCAGCGTGCCCAGCACGTTAATGATCATCACCGTGCGGGTCTGCCCACGGCCGCTAAAGAAGCAGGACAGCGCCGTATCGAGCAGCAGCGGCAGCGTGCCGCAGCACAAGATGCGGTAGCAGCGCAGCTCTAAATCTTGAATCGCCGCGCCATGTCCGAACCAAACGAACACTTGCGGCGCGAAGGGCAACATCATCAGCATCAGCGCCGCGGCCACGAACGAGAAGTACACTCCTTGCCAGATGACGGGGCCCACCCGCCGGTGCTGGCCGGCCCCCTCGTACTGCCCCACAAAGGCATTGCCATAGGCGATGGTGCCCAGGGCCAGCGACGCCAGGTTCCAGTGCAAGACCCCCGCCGGCAGCGCGGCTGCCATTGCCTCGGTCGAGTCCCAGCTCAGAAAGATCCGGTCGACGACGTACATCATCGCCGTCGAACCCGAGCTGATGATCAGCGGGATCGCCACGCTCAAGAGCTCGGCCAACGTGCCGGCGCGATCGGTTTTGGGTGCTGGGGAGATGCTGTTCATGGTTGATGCTTAAGACCCACGGCCCCCGTTTCGGGTTCGCACGTCGTTGCTCGTGTTGGGCCAACGATGATGACTGCCAGCTGCGTTATACCAAGCCGGCGGCAGTTGCCAATCGTCAAGCGCTAGGCCAACGCGAGCTTAACTCGTCGAGTGCGTGGCTCGTTCGAGGCAAGGAGTTATTGCCCTGGTCCGCCGTTGAGGGACTGCCCCACAGTGGTTTGCTAGCAGGCGAAACTAGCCTTGCCGACCGTCCGGCTAGCCTGCTACAAGCGGCCTCTCATTTCTAGCGTCTGGCCCCTCCCATCAGCCGGAACCGATTTATGCATGCTCATGCCTGTCGCCCTTGCGCCCTGGGAATCTTGCTGGCACTGTCGCTGGCCGTGACGGCCTGGGCCGTCGAGCCGCCCATCTCCGGCGGCGGTGTCACCGGCCTCGACCTGAAGACGCAGCTGGAAAAAGGGCTCTACGTCCGCCGGCCGGTCGAGTTCGACTACATTGATCAGATCATGCAACTGGTCGAGGACGGTTCGTTGCCGCGCGACCTGGTGACCAGCACCTTCATTTGGGCCCGCAAGCAGCCAACGCGGCAGCTACAGTATTTTCAGTTCGCGCTGCAAGCAAGGGCCCGGCCGCTGGGCATCGACATGCCCGACTTGCGCAAGCAGGCCGTGGGCATCAGTAGCAACGGCGGCCAGCACGGCGTTAACAATCCGCAGCAAGCCGCGATGTACGGCGGTCAGCACGGCGTGAACACGCCCCCCAAGGCTGCCCGGTTCGGCAAATAGCGCCCAGCTTGACCCTTTCTGGCTAGCAGCCTTCTCGCCGCGGCCGAACTTTGCGCGGAACTGGCTGCGCGCTCATCAAAGCCACACGCGGCTCACCTAGCATGCGGCTCGTCGCTGGTACGTAGCGCGACGGGGTGCCGAACGACTCTTCCGCCCTGCTCGAACGGCACTGGCGCGCCTGGCAACCAGGACGCACATCTCTGAAGCGCGCGCGCCGCCCGCCGCGCGCCCAACGTGGGCAGTCGATTCGCTCGGTCGACTGCCCGCGTTCTTTTTTATAGAGACCCGCCCGCCACGCGGCCCATACGCCGCGCCGTCACTTGGCCTGGGCCGTGGGGCCCGGCATCTTGTCCTTGAACGGCAGCACGTCGGGCACCACGCTCACCTCAGTCGTGAACTTAAGCGGAAACGGGTGTCCCGTCGGGTAGACCAACTCCACGAAGCAGGCCGTGAAGCCCTTGTCGGGCTTGGGCACCTGCCCCAGGTACGTGCCATCGCCCTGCGGCTCGAGCCGCGTGCTGGTGTATGCCTTGCCGATCGTGTCCACGCGGAAGTCGCGGGCCGCCGGGTTCGTGGCCTGCCACAGGTTCACTTCGGCCGGCTTGTCCTTGACGGTCACTCGCAGCGAGCCGTCGCTTTGTTTCTTCCAACTGAACTTGGGACGCGGCACGCCGTCGAGCACCGTCAGGTAAAAAGCCGCCAGGCTCTCCCGCGCGTCGGTGTCCTTGAGGTCGTGCTTGGCGTTGGGCACGTAGCGCAAATACTTCTCCTCGGGCAGCTCGTTGTAATAGAACTGCGAGTTGTCAGGCAAAAAGAACTGATCGCCCGAGGCGTTGATGATGAACTTGGGCATCTTCAGCCGCTCGCGGTTGCGGTAGTTGTAGGGATCCTCGATCGCCAGAATCTCGCGATAGGCGGGCGAGCCCACCTTGTAGGGAAACAGCCCGTGCCGCACGTAGTCGTTGAGCGCCGGCGAAAAGAAGCCGTAGGCCTCGTAGTGGTGCTTGGTGATCACCTCGGAATTGAGGGCGTCGATCACCAGCGGCACGATGGCCACCACGCGCGGATCGACCACGCCGACCAGCCAGGTGGTCCAGCCGCGCTTCGAGCCGCCGGCCACGGCAAACGTGTCGATCTTCAGCTTGCCGCCGGCTTCCGACGCGGCAAAGGCCTGAATCGCGTCCATCGCTCGGACGGCGCTCTTGACCATCGCCAGCCGCACCAGCCAGTTCGGATCGCGCGTGGCCATGTACTTCACACGGGTATAGGCGATCAGGTTGTCTTCCGAGCGGCCTTCGTCCTTCGAGTCGGTGAAGTACAGCGGCTGGTTGGGCACCATGCCGAGCTCGGCCACGACGCTGCCGGTGTACATGGCCAGCTCGGCGCTGCGGCCATAGGGGCTCGACGGCGTCGCGTCCTTATTGCTGCCGCCGCCGATGAACAGAAAGCCGGACGAGCGGGTCACCTTGTCGGGCTTGACGACCGACAGCCAGTGCTTCCACACCGGGCGGTCGACGTCGGCCTCGCTCCGCCAGCGCTGCGAGGTCAGCTCGAGCACGTAAGTAGTGTAGCCTTCGCCGTCGATGGCATGGTCGAGCCGCCAGGCAAACTCCGGATCGGGCGTGGCCACGTAGCGGTCGAGCGCCGTTTCTTCGGCGGCGATTGCCTGGACGGCCAGAACCAGCAGCACCAACCACGACGCGCAGCACGAGCGACGCATGACGAATCTCCCCTGGGTCAGGTGTCGGCGAAATCAACTCTACCGCGGCGCGATTCTAGTCCCACGTCCGTGGGCGAGCAATGAATTTCGGCCGGGCAAAATGGCAGGTCGGGCCACGTGCCGCCTGGTTCGACGTAGCGGAGCCGCTGGGTGCCACGGCTGGCTTGTCCAGCCGTGCTGCTAAAAGTACCACAAGACTCTCCAATACTCGGCAGTCAGTTGTGATCGAGCGGCCCGACTTACTTGCCCGTTTCCGCTTTCGCCCGGGCGATCTGCGATTCGAGCAGGTAGGCTTGGGCCCGCAAGATGCCAACGTCGGTGCCACGCGCCGATTCCTTTTGAGCCTTGGCGATTTGTTCCATCTGCCGCGCGTTTTCGATCGCCTGGTCGCAGATCTCGACGCGCTGCGGGTTGGTTTCGGCATATTCCAGCCGGGCCGCCAGCAGCTCGCGTTTGGCCACCAGCACGTCGGCGAATTCCAGCCGCGCGTGTTCCCAGTGCTTTTGCGCCATGTCGCTCAATCGTTGCAAGATCTCGAGCCGCTTCTGCTCGAGCTGTTTGACGTCGGACTTTGCCGCCGCTGCTTCTTCCGACGACGCCAGCTTGCCGACGCCCAGGGCCAGGCCCAGGCCCATGGCGACCAGGCAAACCACGAAGCGACGGACCGACGTTTGGGCAGCAGGACGCATGGCCGATCTCCTGGAATTGGTGAAACATTGACCGCACCGCTCTTCACTCTCGTTGAATGTGGCTGCGGCCCGGCACTGCGTCAAGTTTTTTGCAATGGGCAAAACCGGGCGTCGCATCCAGACGCTTGGGTTGGCCTGATTGGTTCGCGGCCGTGACGCTTTTAGGCCGTGCTTCGCGATAGCACCCGTTGCTCCCGCAGATTGATATTGCCCCAAATCGGGCGGGTCGCTTGAATACCGGCGAACCGGTGTCAGCCGGCGGGCCATTACTCGGCTCGGCCATTCGCACTTCCCGCACTCCTTATAGGTGGACGTCCCATGAAGACTCGCTTTTCTCGCCTGGCGACCGGGCTGCTGGTGGTCGCGGCAATCGTGCTGATGGCTGAACGCAGTTGGGCCATCCGCTACGGGCTCGGCCCCTCGAAGGACGAGTGGAAGGTGAAATACAACGTCGAGGTGCTGGAAGGCGACGGCGACATGCTGACTGTCGTGTTCACGCTCGACGACGAAGGGCGGCTGAAGCCGTTCGATTCGGTCGACCTGGTGGCCTTCAGCAAGCAGACCGACAGCCAGGGTGGCCGCTCGTACGACGCCATGATTCCCATGCCGCTCAAGACGGCCGACGGCAAGCGGGTCGGTCAGGCGCAGATCCGCAAGGACTACCTGGACCGCGCCAAGATTCGGATCATCACCCACATGGTCGACGGCAAGCGTCAGCCCTCGGGCGGCGCGTTCTACGACATTCCGATCAAGAAGTTCCTGAACAAGAACACGGCCGCCGCCTCGTCCTCGTCCACCGCGTCGTCGCCGTAGCCCCGGCAGCCGTGCCCAGCGGTTTGCCACAGATCGCATTAGCGGCTTCCACACGTCGCGCTCGGGCTCTGCTGTCAGCATGGCGACCTTGTGCCGGGTGCCAATGGTGGCAAAGGGCAAGTGTTACGAGCGGCGCGCAGCGCGGCGTGCAAACGCGCGAGAACGCTTTGTGTGCCGCTGCCCGCCAAGGCCTGGGGCCGGGGGAAGTCTTCTTGAT
>CAZPED010000054.1:0-10947 GCA_964585335.1 uncultured Planctomycetaceae bacterium
GAGAAGTTCGATCGGCAGATCACACTGCGCGATTGGCCCTGGTGGGAGGAGTCGAACGACGCCGGCATGTCGGTGTCGGTCCCCGCGCTGGGCATCACCTACAAGGTGCTGAACATCGTCCATCAGACCGAAAAAGGCTCGCCGGCCGCGAGCGCTCAGCTGACCATCGACGGCAAGCCGGCCACCGTGCCGCTGCTTGCGGCCGAAGACGAGATCGTCAAAGCCCAGTTCGTCTTTGCGCCCAAGGATGACAAGAAGGAGGACGAGTCGGGTCTCTCCTCGTCGGCCGACAAGCCGCTGGAGTTCAGCGCCGAGAAGCCGAACTGGCCCTTCTTCATGTTCCTGGTGCAGCGCGTGCCGGCTGGCACCAAGGTATTGCTCACGCTCAAGGATGGCCGGCAGGCCACGCTGCCCCTGGCCGATGCCGAAGATTGGTATCTGCCCGAGCGCGGGTTCAATCCGGCCTTCGAGCTGGTGACGGTCAAGGCGCACTCGCTAGGCGAGGCGTTTTCGCTCGCCGGCCGCGAAACCCGCGACGCGGTGCTGCAAGTCTACCTGTTCCTGCGCAAGATCGGTTCGCAGATTTCGCCATTCAGCCTGGGCGGTCCCAAGGCGATCGTCAGTGCCGCTGGGTATGCCGCGCTCGATGGCTTCCCGCAGTTGTTGCTGTTCTTGACCTTGTTGAGCGCGAACCTGGCGGTGGTCAACTTCCTGCCGATTCCGCTGCTCGACGGCGGGCACATGGTCTTCCTGATCCTGGAAGGCATTTTGCGCCGTCCCGTGAGCGACAAGATCGTCGTGGCCTTCCACTACCTGGGCTTCATTTTCATCATCAGCCTGATGCTGTTCGTGCTCGGACTCGATTTTGGCGTCATACCCCGGCCCCACTAAGGCCCGAAACCACGGATGCTAGCGCGGCCGCGCGGCATGGCCGCCGCGCCGAAAGTGACAGCACCGGGGCTCGACCCGGCTTGCCAGGCTGTTCGCTATTGCCCTCGATTGCCCCTTGGCGGTAAATTTCCGTCCCCTTGGTGGGATCGTGCGCTCGCAGCTGGGCGCAATCCTCGAGCGACGGAAAGGATTCCGGATCATGGCGACGACTTTGGCTGCCTTGGCGCAGCTTGTCGGTGGGCAAGTGATTGGCGATGGTTCGGTGGCAATTAGCGGCGCCGCCACGCTCTCCGACGCTGGCGCCGGCGACGTCACGCTGGTCGATCGCAACGAGCGGGCCGCTTCGCTGGCCAAAACGCCGGCGCAGGCTGCCGTCGTGCCCAGCGGCTTTCCGCTGGAAACGCTGACGATGCCGGCCATTGCCGTCGACGACGTACACAAGGCGTTTACCGCCATCGTTTCGCACTTTCGGCCGCCCCGTGCCAGGCAACGCCTGGGAATCAGTCCCGGCGCCGTGATCAGCTCCACGGCGCGGATCGCCGCCGACGTCGACATTTATGCCGGCGCCACGATTGGCGAGGACGTGGAGATCGGCCCCGGCTCGACGATTCACTCCGGCGCGCAAGTCATGTCGGGCAGCAAGCTGGGCAGCCAGGTAACGATCTATCCCAACGCCGTGCTCTACGACAACACCGAGGTGGGCGACCGCAGCGTGATTCATGCCGGCGTTGTGCTCGGTTGCCACGGCTTCGGCTACCGGGTCTTCGAGGGCAGCCATCTGCCGGCCGCGCAGCTGGGCAACGTGGTGATCGGCTGCGACTGCGAAATCGGCGCCTGCACGACCGTCGACCGCGGCACTTACGGCTCGACCACGATTGGCGATGGCACCAAGATCGATAACCTGGTGATGATTGCGCACAACTGCCGGATCGGCAAACACAACATGATCTGCTCGCAGGTGGGCGTGGCCGGCAGCACCACCACGGGCGACTACGTGGTGATGGCGGGTCAGGTGGGCGTGCGCGACCACGTGCGGATTGGCGACGGCGCCATCCTGGCGGCCAAGGCCGGCGTCAGCCAGGACGTACCCGCCGGCGCTCACATGTTGGGCATTCCGGCCATCGCTGAGCGCGATCAAAAGATCCAGTTCGCGGCCATCTCGAAATTGCCGGAAATGCGCCGCCAACTCAAACGCTTGCAGCAAATGGTCGACGAGCTCATGCGCAGTCGCAATCCCTCGCCGGAACAACGTGCTGCCTGAGTGCCCCAAACGCCGGCACCGGCCCGTGCGGCCGATGGCCAGGGCACTTGAGAATCCTGTATTCAGCCAACATCTGCCATGTCGATTGCATCCGCTTCGGGCTCGATGACGCGGCGCCACGCCTCGGCCGCTCCGCCGGTGAGAAAAGTCGGCCTGATCGCCGGCTGGGGGCGCTACCCGGTTGTGGTTGCCCAGGCGCTCAAGGCTCAAGGCGTGCACGTTTGCTGCCTGGGCATCAAGGGACACGCCGATCTCGAGGTGCGCTCGCTCTGCCCGGACTTCGAATGGATTGGCCTGGGTCAGATCGGCAAGGTAATTCGCTTCTTTCGCCGCTGCGGCGTGACGCAGGCCACGATGGCCGGCAAAGTGCACAAGGTGATCCTCTTTCGCCGCTTTGCCTGGCTGCGTCACCTGCCCGATTGGCAAGGCGTGCTGACCTACTACCCGATCTTTATCGCGCGTCGTAAGACGATGCAGGACGACAGCCTGCTGGGCGCGATTGTCGATTCATTCCAAGCGGCTGGCATTAGCATGAAGCCGGCCACGGACTACGTTCCGGAGCTACTCGTGAAGCACGCTTGCCTGACGTCGCGACGGCCCAGTGCCGCCGAGCAAAAGGACATTGAGTTTGGTTGGCGGTTGGCCAAGGAAATGGGACGCCTCGACGTGGGGCAAAGCGTGGCCGTGAAAGATCGCGCGCCCCTGGCCATCGAAGCCATCGAAGGCACCGACGAATGCATTCGCCGCGCCGGCAGCCTCTGCACCAGCGGTGGGTTCACGGTCGTCAAAGTGGCCAAACCACAACAAGACATGCGCTTCGACGTCCCCACGATTGGCATGGGCACGCTGGAAACGATGCACGCCGCCGGCGGGCGCGTGCTGGCGGTCGAGGCCGGCCGCACGATCCTGATTGACCAGTCCCGCGTGGTTGATTTTGCCGATCGAAACAAGATGGTCATCGTGGCCCTCGATGGCGATGCCCCGCATCAGCCTCTCTGACCGCGCCAGCGCACGGTCCCGCAGCCGTTTGCAGCGCCTCTTTCCCCGCTGAATCGCGCCGGCGGCTCCGCCTGGTCGCCTCCCGGCGAACAATCTGCTTGACATCTCAGACGACATGTCTTAGGATCACATCAGATAACTCGTCTGAGGTATCTGTGATGTCCGCTCGCCCGCGTCTGACCGACGCCGAATTCGCCGTGCTCGAACCGTTGTGGCAGGCCGGTCCGCAAACCATTCGGCAACTTACGGCGCGGCTTTATCCCGGCGAATCGGTCTCGGACTACGCCACCGTACAAAAGCTGCTGGAACGACTCGAAGCCAAGCGGTGCGTCCAGCGCGACCGCTCGGGATTGGCCCACGTGTTTACGGCCATGGTGGGCCGCGACGACCTGATTGGCGATCAGCTTCAAGAAATTGCCGACCGGCTGTGCGCCGGCTCGCTGACGCCGGTACTCAGCCAGCTCGTCGAGCGCATGTCGCTCTCGAGCGAGCAGCGCGACGAGCTGCGAAAACTTTTGGAAGCTCACGAAAAGCCGTCCACAGATGAGACCGAGCCATGATTTCACTTTTGGAAATCGGCGTTTGGAATGCACTGTTGGCCACCGCGCTGGCCGGCCTGGCGTGGCTGGCGACCCGGGTTTGGCGCCGACCGCACGTGGCGCTGGTGCTGTGGTCGCTCGTGTTGGCGCGCCTGGTGGCGCCGCCGGTGTTGGTCGTGCCTTGGCACTGGCAAAGTGCCGACGATGCCTTGGAAGCGGCAATGGCGATGGAGTCGACCGTACCCCTGGCGTCCACTGCGGAACCGCCCGCGCTCGCGGAGGCGCTCCGCGCCGGGGCTGCGCACGACACAGCGCGGCCGGCAAGCGCCTCAGTCGCCGCGCCGTCAGCAGGTGATTCTCATGCTGCCACGGAGTTGCCCCCGCCGATTGTCCGACAGCGCGACGAGGTCTCTGTCGGTTTGAGTGCCCAGAGCCCGATTCACCTTGAGGCCGATCAGATCGCCAGTGCCCTGGCAATCGTATGGCTGGGCGGGTCGGCGCTGTACTTAGCACTGGCTTTGGCGCGGATGTCTCGCTTCTCGGCTTCGCTACGCGCGGCCAATCTGGCGTCTCCCGAGCTTAAGGCCGAGGGTGCTGCGCTGGCACGCGAGTTACAACTCCGCCGGGCGCCGAGCTTGCACCTCACCCAGGGCCGAATGCCGCCGCTACTGTGGGCCATGTGGGGCCGGCCGGCAATTTTGTTCCCGACCCAGCTGCTAGCACGGCTGGACGACCGTCAGCGCGCGGACCTCGTGGCCCACGAACTTGTGCACCTCAAGCGTCGCGATCACTGGCTCAACTGGCTCAAACTCGCGGCGCTGGGCATGTTCTGGTGGCACCCCGTGGCCTGGATGGCTGCGCGCCGTTTGGAGCAAGCTAGCGAACAATGCTGCGATGCCCGGGTGTTGGGCCATTGGCCTGAGCGCCGCTTGAGCTATGCCCGCACGTTGCTGGCGGCCGTTGACTTTCTTGCCGAAGCCCCGGCGTTGCCATTGGGCGCTCAGGGCTTTACCCGCGTTCCACCCATTCAAAGGAGACTTGAGATGATCTTGCAGGCTCGAGGCACGGGGCGTTCGAGTTGGCGTTCGAAGCTCGTCTTGGGGGTGCTGGCGGCGGTCGTCTTGTCGCTGTCGGTCCGTGGCGAAGTGGCCGCGGGTGGCGAGGGCAAGTCGTCGGCGGCAGCCATCGAACAGCGCTTGGATCGCCTGGAAAAAATGGTCGAAAAGCTCACCGCGGAAGTTCGCGCTATGCGTAGCGCCGAGCAAGAGAATGCCGCTCCCAAGGTGCTCAAAACCGTGCCCGAGGCGGATGCCAAGGACGTCGATCCCGCACTGACGGAAATCAAGGTCACGTTCAGCAAGGATATGCGCGACGGTAGTTGGTCGTGGACTCAGCGCAACAGCGAGAACTACCCGGAGGTGACCGGCAAGCCGCACTACATCGACAAGCGGACCTGCGTGCTGCCGGTGAAGTTGGAGCCGGGGAAAACCTATTGGATTGGGCTGAACTCGGCGCGGTTCGCGAACTTCAAAGACACCGAGGGGCGCCCGGCTGTTCCTTTCCCGCTGTCGTTTACCACCCGCCAATGAGTCCATCGCAGGCCGCAAAACCGGACCACCAGTCAGGTTTCGCGCTATCGAGAGTACGATTCCGGCGGGCCATGCGCGCGGGGGACTTCACCGCCGTGGCCCGCCGTTTTTCTAGTTTCCGCCAGCTATTTCTGCTTGCACCCCTGGCGCCATTTGGCCGCAGGTTGCGGTTGCGTCGTTCGCCATCCTGTGGCATCTTTACGCCCCAGGCGGAAATGGTGTTTCGCCGCGGTCAATTTCGCATGGACGCGACGAAGCGCTAGTATTCCCTATGGACCAAGACCGTGGGAGGGGGATTGCATGGCGCGGTTTCGACTGCTTCTCGGTTTAGCGGTGGCATGTTCGACGTTGGCGGCGCGGGCCGATGAGCCGTCGCCCCCCGTCGCCCCGCAAATCCCTCATCGCCACTCGTGGCACGGCGAGACGGTCGTCGATCCTTACTTCTGGTTGCGGGAAAAATCGAACCCGCAAGTGGTCGCCTACCTGGAGGCCGAGAACGCCTACACCGAGGCGATGACGCGGCAGGTGCAGCCGCTGGCCGAGACCATCTATCAAGAAATGCTCGGCCGCATCAAGCAGGCTGACCTTTCGGTGCCCACGCTGCGCGGCGGCTATTACTACTACTCGCGTACCGAGGAAGGCCAGCAATACTCGATCCAGTGCCGGCGCGCCGGCAGCATGGACGCGCCCGAGGAAGTGCTGCTCGATCAAAACGAGCTCGCCAAGGGCCAGCCCTACTTTGCCGTCGGTAGTTGGAACGTCAGCGACGACGGCCACCTGTTGGCCTATACGACCGACACCTCGGGCTTTCGCAACTACGTGCTGCACGTCAAGGATCTGCGCAGCGGCCAGTTGCTGCCCGACACGGCCCAGCGCGTGACCACCGTGCAATGGGCGGCCGACAATCGCACGCTGTTCTTCACTACCGAAGAACCGGTGACCAAGCGGACCAATCAGTTCTGGCGGCACGAACTGGGAGGCCAGGACGAGTTGGTCTATGAAGAAACCGACGCGCTCTATCGCTTGCAGTCGAGCCGCACCCGCGACCGCAAGTTCATTCTGCTGCACATCAACTGTTCGGACACGAACGAGACCCGCTACATTGGCGCCGGCGAACCTCGCGGCGCGCTCAAAGTCTTCTTGCCGCGCGAAAAAGGGCAGCGCTACCGCATCGAGCATCGCGACGGCACCTTCTACGTTTGCACGAACAAGGGGGGCAAGAACTTCCGCGTGGTGACGATGCCCGAGGACGGCTCATTCGACTCCTGGCAGGACTTTGTCGCTCACCGCGAGGACGTGCTGGTTCAGAGCGTCGAGGTGTTCCGCGATTTTGCCGTGGTCGTGGAGAAATCGAAGGGCGTCAACACCCTTCGCGTGCACGATTTCCGCGATGGCACCTGGCACGACCTCGAGTTCCCCGAACCGGTTTACACGGCCTTTACCGGCTTTAACCCCGAGTATGATCAGCAGGCGTTCCGCTACAGCTATCAGAGTTTGATCACGCCCCCCAGCGTGTTTCACTACGACGCCCAGACGCGCCGCCCCAGCCTGGTCAAGCAGGAAGAAGTGCTGGGCGGCTACGATCCCAGCCAGTACGTCTCCGAGCGGCTGTGGGCCACGGCCCGCGACGGCGCTAAAGTGCCGCTGTCGATCGTCTACAAGCGGGGCGTGCCGCGCGACGGCTCGGCGCCGCTGTTGATGTACGCCTACGGCTCCTACGGCTCGGGGCTTTCGCCCACGTTTTCCAGCGAGCGTCTGAGCCTGCTCGACCGCGGCATGATCTTTTGCATCGCCCACGTGCGCGGCGGCAACGAGCTGGGCGAGCCCTGGCGCGATGCCGGCATGCTGATGAACAAGAAAAACACGTTCCACGACTTCATCGACTGCGCCGAATACCTGGTCAAGGAGAAGTGGACCAATCCCCAGCGGCTGGCCATCGAGGGCTACAGCGCCGGCGGTTTGCTGATGGGAGTCGTCGTCAACGAGCGGCCCGACCTGTTTCGCGCCGTGCACGCCGGCGTGCCTTTCGTCGACGTCATGAACACGATGATGGACGATACGCTGCCGCTGACCGTGGGCGAATACCTGGTGTGGGGCAACCCGCGCGAGAAGTCGGCCTACGACTACATGAAGAGCTATAGCCCCTACGACAACCTGTCGCGGCAGCGTTACCCGGCCATGCTGGTGACGGCCAGCTTGAACGACAGCCAGGTGATGTACTGGGAGCCGGCCAAGTACGTGGCCCGCTTGCGCACGCTCAAGACCGACGGCAATCCGCTGCTGCTCAAGACCAACATGGCCGCCGGCCACAGCGGGTCGTCGGGTCGCTTCGACCGGTTGCGCGAAGAGGCCTTTCAATACGCCTGGCTGCTCTACCAGGTCGGCATCGAAAAATAGCTTCGCTCGGCAAAATGCAGCCTGCTAGCCCCGGCCAGTGGGATCGCCTTGGGCTGTTTCGGGCGGGAAATGCCCTCGGCGGCTCGGCCCGCCCCTCGTCATCCGCGGCCGGTTTGCTACGATTGTGATAAGTCCTCCCGCCGCCGATCTTCCGGGCCCTGCGCCCGCGCAGGCGACGGTCTACTGGCCGATAACCCCTTCAAGCGCTGCCGAGCCGGCAAACCGGCGGCGCGGCGGAGTCCCGCAGTCTTGCAGATCCTTCAATACCCCCATCCCACGCTGCGCCACGTCGCCAAGCCGCTCAAGCGCGTCGACAAGGAGTTGCATGCGCTGGTGGCTCAGATGTTCGAGCTCATGTACGCGGCCAATGGCATCGGGCTGGCGGCCACGCAGGTGAACCTGCCCTACCGGCTGTTCGTGCTCAACTTGAAGTCCGACCCCAAGGCCAAGGATGAAGAATTCGTCTTCATCAATCCCGTCATCACGGCCCGCAAGGGGCACGCCGAGGGAGAGGAAGGCTGCCTGAGCCTGCCCGGGCTGTATGCCGACGTCATGCGCTCGGAGCGTGTATCGCTCAATGCCTTTGATCTGTCGGGCAAGGAGCTGAACCTGGATCTTGACGGCCTGTTTGCCCGGGCGGTGCAGCACGAGATCGACCATTTGGACGGCGTGCTGTTTATCGATCGGCTCAGTCCCACCAGCGCCATGGAAGTGCGCCCGGCGCTGGGTGATTTCGAAGAGCAGTTTGCCGGCGGCCGCGATCGCGGCGAGATTCCGGAAGACGCGGCGATTGCCCGGCAACTGGCCGAGCTGGAAAAGCTGCGAACCTAGCCGATTACCCGCTTTGCCGCGAGGAGAGCGATGCCATGCGTGTAATCATGATGGGAACCGGTCCGTTCGCGGTGCCGACGCTGCAAGCCTTGTACGATTCGCGGCACGAGGTGCTGGCGTTGTTCACGCGCCCGGCGCGCCCCGTGCATGGCAAAAGCCAGGCCGAGGCCAACCCGATGCGCGAGCTGGCCGTGACCCGCGGCACGCGCGCACACGATCCGGAAAGCATCAACACGACCGAAGCGCGGATGGTGCTGGCCAGCTATCGGCCCGACGTGCTGGTGGTGTGCGATTATGGTCAGATTCTCAAGCCCGAGGTGCTCGAGATCGCCCGCTACGGTGGCATCAACTTGCACGCTTCGCTGCTACCGAAGTATCGCGGTGCGGCGCCGATCAACTGGGCCATCTTGCAAGGCGAGAGCGAAACCGGCGTCACCGTGATCCACATGTCGCCCCGTATCGATGCCGGGCCGGCCATCGCCCAAGCCCACTTGCCGATCGGTCCCGACGATACGGCCGCCGAATTGGAGCTGCGGTTGGCAGAGCTGGGCGCACCGCTGGTGCTTGATTCGCTCGAGCGGCTGGAAGCCGGCACGCTGACGCCGGTCGTTCAGGACCAGGCCCAGGTGACCCGCGCGCCCCGTTTGCGAAAAGAACAGGGCCAAGTCGACTGGTCGTGCTCGGCCGACGACATCAAGAACCAGGTTCGCGCATTGCAGCCGTGGCCCAAGACCTACACGTTCTGGAAGCGGTCGGCGGGGGAACCGCTACGGCTGATTCTGGATCGCGCGCGGGTCGAGGCGGCTTCGCACTCGGCGGCCCCTGGCACCGTGGTCGAGGCTCAGCAGGATCGACTGCTGGTTGCCACCGGTGGGGGCCTGCTGGCCATCGAAGCCATTCAGCCGGCTGGCAAGCGTGTGCTGTCAGCCGGCGAGTTCTTGCGGGGCTATCCGCTGCGCGCCGGCGACACGTTGGGCTAGCCGGCCCCCGGTGGCAGCTGTGCCCAGCGGGGCGAAAAGCCCGCTGGTCGCGCGGGGCCGCCCCGGGTTAAGATAGGGAGGACTTGTCCGGCTCAGGATGGCGCGCGGATGCTACAGGTTGCCGACTATTGGGAATTGGCCCTCTGGGCCGCGGCGAGCACGATAGCCGTGCTCTCGTTGCTGCGGCTCATGGCTCGCCAGCGGGCCCTGCTGGTCGCGCAGCTCAAGGATCAGGTAGCCCAGCGCCGCCGCCGAGCCGAAAAGTCGAGCCGGCGGCAACCGCCGGACGTTGCCCAGCCCAGCGAGCATCGCCGCAAGCGGGCTGCCTGAGCCACCCGTCGATCGATCGCCCCGCTTCGTCAATTCCTCGCCCGTACCCACTGCCGACTCGCCGCACTCCTCGTCATGGCCAAGCTTTACATCGAAACGGTCGGCTGCCAGATGAACGTGCTCGACAGCGAGCTCGTGGTGGCCAGCTTACGCAAGGCGGGCTATGAATTGGTCGACGCGCCGGGCAAGGCCGACACCATCTTGTTCAACACGTGCAGCGTGCGGCAGCACGCCGAGGACAAGATCTACAGCGCCCTGGGCCGACTAAAGCACGCCAAGAAGCACAACCCGAACAAGATCATCGGCGTGCTGGGCTGCATGGCTCAGAAGGATCAACAGCAGATTTTCGACCGCGCGCCCTTTGTCGACCTGGTGGTCGGCCCCGGGCAGCTGCACCAGATTCCCGAGTTGATTGCCAAGATCTCGGCCGGCGCTGGGCCGCAGCTCGAAGTGAGCCTCGACCGCAAGGCAGGCTCGCGGACCGAGGTGGAACAAAGCTTCGAGAGTTACGATCCGCTGCGCGACCCGCAGATGCGACCGACGCCGTTCCAGGCGTTTGTGCGGATTATGATCGGTTGCGACAAGTTTTGCACCTATTGCATTGTGCCCAGCGTGCGGGGGCCGGAACAAAGCCGGCCGGCGGCCCACATTCTGGCCGAAGCCCGGCAACTGGCCGACGAGGGCTGCCGCGAGATCACCCTGCTGGGGCAAACCGTCAATAGCTACCGCCATGCGGCCGATGGCCGCATCAGCCGGCTGTCGGACTTGCTGGCCGAATTGCACGAAATCGAGGGGATCGCGCGGCTGAAGTTCGTGACGAACTACCCGAAAGACATGACCGACGACCTGCTCCAGTCGGTGCGCGACCTGCCCAAGGTGTCGCCCTATTTGCACGTGCCCGCCCAAAGCGGTTCGAACGAAATGTTGCGTAAGATGAAGCGCGGGTATACCGTGGAAGAGTATCGCGAGATGATGGGGCGGATTCGCGAGACGGTCCCCGGGGCGGCGGTGACCAGCGACTTTATTGTTGGCTTTTGCGGCGAGACCGACGACGACTTTCAGGCCACGGTCGACCTGGTCCGCGAGTCGCGGTTCAAGAACAGCTTTATTTTCAAGTATTCCGAGCGCCC
>CAZPED010000055.1:0-10925 GCA_964585335.1 uncultured Planctomycetaceae bacterium
TGTTCCTCATCGATCAGGTTGTCAGAGCGTCGTTTGCGTTAAGCTGGGTGGCAGAGTTTAGAAGCCGGAGCCGAGGCCGCTGATGCCCAGCGGGAAGCGGTTGATGGTTTGTACGGTTTGGGTGCCGAGCAAGGTGACGCCGAAGATCCGCTCGAAGGGCGCGATGGCCTGGTTGAGGGCCGCGTCGAGGGCGATCAGCTTGTTCTCGGCAATGAAGATGCGGTCGCCGGGCAGCACCTGGTAGTTGGTGGCCGTGGCGCCTCCCTTGGTGACTTCCTTCCAGTCGACCGGCAAGATCTGGTCGCAGCCCGAGCCGCTGCAGGCGGGTCGGGCAATCCAGATGTTCTTGCTCGACAGCCGGCTGAGGCCGTTGATCTGCGAGATCGCGTCGAGCACCGTCTCGTTGCCGGTCACGGGCAGCCGGGCGACGGCGTCGCCCGAGCCGGCCCCTTCGGTGATCACGTAGTAGACCTTGCTGTTGTAGGCAAACACCGTGACCGAGACTTCCGGCTCGTCGAGATACTTGGACAGGTGGGCTTCGAGGGCCGCCTTGGCTTCCTCGAGCGTCAGGCCGGCCACGTCGACCGAGCCGTAGGTGCCCAGGTTCACGCGTCCGTCGGGGGCCACCAGGTGCTCGCCGCTGATCGGCTGCAAGCCGCTCGATTGCACGAGCTGCACGCTGACCTGGGCGTTCTTATAGGTCTCGTCCAAATGCTGTTGAATGGCGTCGACGGCGCCGTCCTCGGTCAGGCCGGCCACTTTGACCTTGCCGTAGAGCGGCCCCAGGTCGATGCGGCCCATCGAGTCGACCACGTAGCTGCGCGCCGCGCCGCCCTGGGCCGACTCGGGGAACAGGCCTTCGATCTCGACCGAGACGACGTCGGTGCTCTGAATATGATACGGCGGCTTGGGCACGACCCGCACCGCTTCGATCAGCAGGATATCGGGCGGTTCGATCGTATAGAGCGGCAGCGTGCTCTTGTCCTTCTCGGTGGGCACTTGGAAGCCCGAGGGATTGGGCAGCTGCGGACCGGTCAGTCGGGGCTGGGGCCTGGTCAGCAGCGCGCGACAGCCGCTGCTTGCCAGCAGCAGGGCTGCCACCAGACAGACGATCGTCGTGCGCTGAGCCGAACTAGGCCGCATGGCTGCCCCGCAACTAGGACCATAGGAAACTCGACCGGATCGCAGCGGGCACCCGTTGCCCGGGCCCTTGGCCGCGGCGACCCCCGACCGAGCAGGGTGCGGCGCGCCACGGCCCGCACCGGCTGCCTGACCGGTACAGCCCTACTAATCGGCAAAGTCCCCCACGCACTTTGCCTCTTATTGGCCCAAGGGCCAGAAAATCTTCACGAAACCCACCAAATTGAAATCACACGTCACCCCAAATTACGCAAAGGACCTAATATCCGAACGATCCAATTGATCGGTGAATGCGTAATGGTGACGACGGAACTGCACTGATGAGGCCGTGTTAGGGCCCTGTTGGGTTCGTTGACAGCGCTTAGCGGCCAAGTAGGATAAGAGGTATGCATTCCCGTCTTACGGCGAGCAGCAGGCCATTAGGCAGCTGCCAGTGACCGCCGGCTCGAAAGCGCTGCAATTTCGGACATCCAGCGGCGCGAATTGTTATCAGGCGGGGACTCCATCGGCGGCCGAATCTGTTAGCGCAATTCTGCCTGAGTTGACCGCACGGCTCTACACCTGAGGCACCTTCTGGATCGCAAAGCATGAGACGCCTGAATATCAAGCTGTCGTTGTGGCTGGTGGGGATCACGATTTTTTCAGTCGTGGGCGTGCATTTCCTGCATGGCTTCCAGATCGAGCGCAACGCCGACTTCCTGAAGCGGCAGGCCGAGCGGTCCAGCAAGGACGGCAACGCCAAGGAAGCCATCAAGCAGTACGTGCAGTTTCTCAAGTATCGGGATGATTCCGAAAGCTATGAAGAACTGGCCAAGCTGGTTGTCGAGAACGCGAAGGATGCCAGCGCGACTCGCCAGGACAAGGTCAAGGCGTACAACATCCTGGAAGAAGCCATCCGCCGGCATCCCGAACTGCACTCGGTGCGCAAACGGCTCGTCGACTACACGATGGGCATGCGGCATTTCTCGGAGAGCCTGGAGCACATCCAATACCTGATCGACAACGGCCAGCAAGACACCGAACTGGAAGTGAAGCTCGCTGGCTGCTACTTCGCGACGGGCGACGAAGACAAGGCCTTAAAGAAGCTCTACGAGTTGGTCGGCTACGATCCGACGACCGAGCAGTTCTCGGAACAGCAACCGCCGGGGGCCAAGGAAATTGGCGCTTACGAAGTGCTGGGGCAAATCTTGCGTCGCAAGACCGATGGCGCCAACCGCGCCGCCGACGTAATGGCCCAGCTCGTGAAGTGGAACCCCGAGTCGCCCCAGGCGCACTTGCAGCGGGCCGCGTTTCTGCTGGGCCTGGCCGAGTCGCGGGCAGCCAGCACGCGCACCAAGCCCGAAGAGAGCGAGGAATTCAAGCAAGCCAAGGCGGAGCTCGATGAAGCGCTGCGACTGGCGCCTGACGACGTCGATGCGATTATCTCGCTGGGCGTGTACGCGATCTGGGAACGCGATTTCGCCAAGAGCCAGGAATTGCTCGACAAAGCCCTGAAGCTCGATCCGAAGCGTGAGGAGGTCTACTTACGGCTCGCGCAACTCTCGCTGACCCAGAACGATCCGCAGAAGGCCGTGGCCCAGCTGACCGAGGGCGCCGAAAAAGCCACGAATGTCAACCAGATACTGGAACGGCTGGTCGACTTGCACTTCCAGCTCAACAACATCGACGCGGTCAAGAAGGTCTGCCGGCAGATGCGCGAGCGGGAGACGTTCTCGTCCGACTTGATTCGCTACGAAGAAGCCCGCGTCAAGTTCGCCGAAAACAATTACCTCGAGGCCGCCCGCGAGTTCGAGGCGGTCCGTCCGGTGCTCGAGCGTATGACCGGCGGCACGTACGTGCAGCAGCTCGACCTGCTGCTGGCGCGCTGCTATGAGCTGCTCAATCAGCCTGACCGGCAATTGGAAGTCTATCGCCGGGTTTTGGCCCGCACGCCGAACCACGTGGCGGCAATTGTCGGCCAGGCCTCGGCGTTGCAAGCGCTGGGGCGGCATGCCGAGGCGAGCGAATCGCTCAAGCTGCTGGTGGCCAACGCGCGGCAGGTGCCGTTCATTCACGGCTCGCTGCTGTACTTGCTGATCAACGAAGAGCTGCGCAAGCCAGAAGCGGACCGCGATTGGTCGGATGTGGAGTCGATCGCCGGCTTGCTCTACGAGAACAAGCAGCGGTCAGAACTCGACAATACGCTGCTGAAGGCCGAGTTGCTGATGATGCAAAAGAAGCCGGCCGAGGCTCAGGCGCTGCTGCTGGCCGCGCAGAAGGAGCACCCCAAGGATTCGCGCATCTGGATGACGCTGACCAAGCTGCTCAACAACGACGATAAGCGGCGCGACCGCGTGGCGCAATTGCTCGATCGGGCCGAAAAGGAAATCGGCGACTCGGCAGCGCTCCGCAGCGAGCGGATCAAGCTTATTGCCCAGCGCAAGGGTGATGGCGCGGCTGCCGAATTGAAGAAGCTGGAAGTGGGCATCGATCAATTCTCGGAGCCCGAACGGCTGACGCTGCAACTGGCATTGGGCAACGCTTACTTGCAACTGCGCGATTTCGAGAACGCCAAGCGATTGTGGAAGATCGTGGCGGAAAAGGACCTGAAGAACTCGAATCTGCGGCAGTATTTGTTCGAGCTGGCCATCGACAGCAAAGACGAGGCGATGGTCCGGGGCGTCATCAAAGAGATTCATGACTCGCCCAATTTTGGGCCCAATAGCGCGTTGTACAAATACTGCGCGGCCTCGAACATCATTTGGGAAGTGAACCGTCGCAACCAGGAGCGCAAGGGTGGCGGGCTGACCGCCGAGGACCAAAAGGCCCTGGCCGAAGCTCGCAAGCTGGTCGACGAGGGAATCGCGGCCCGGGGCGAGTGGGGCGCGTTGTGGCGCGTGCGCGGCGAGATCGACCACCTCGAGGAAAACATTCCGGGGGCCATTGAAAACTACCAGCGTTCGCTGGAATTCAGCCGCACGGGTCAGGCTGCTACGGCCCGGCGCCTGGTGCACTTGCTGTACCTGGCCAACCGCCTGGAAGAGGCCAAGGAAGCCCTGAAGTACATGGGCGAACAGGATTCGAGCGACGCCTTCACGCGCAAGCTGGTAGGCGACATCGAGCAGAAGACGGGCGACATCGACAAGGCCCTGGCGATGGCCGAAAAGGACATCCAGGCCGATCCAAAGAACGCAATGAATTACGTCTGGCTGGCGCAGTTGCTGGTCCGCGCCGGCCGCGTCGAAGAGGCCGAAGCGCAGTTCCGACAGGCCGCCAAGATAAATCCCAATCTGCCCGAGGTGTGGGACCTGCTGGTCCGGCATCTGATGGCAATCAAAAAGAAGAACGATGCGGTCGATGCGGTCCGCGAGGCTTCGACGGCGCTGGCCGAGAAGCCGCTGGCGCTGGCCCGGCTGTACGAACGGATCGAAGACAACGCCCAAGCCGAACAGTACTTCCAGAAAGCCATCGAGGCGAATCCAGACGACCTGATTGCCAAGCGTCAGTTCGTCGAGCATCTGGTGGGCACGGGCCAGGTCGCCAAGGCGACGCCGCTGTTGGACAAAGTCATCGAACAGTCGCAAAAGTCGACTGAAGCCGCGCAGCAACCGCACTTTGCCTGGGCGCGACGTACGAAAGCACAGCTGCTGGCCTCGGGCGGCAACTACGAACAGGTAATGGAAGCGACCAAGCTGATTGAGCAGAACGCGGTGAACGGCAAGCTGAACGGCGACGACGCCGCGGCGATCGTCAATCTGCTGTCGGCTCGACCGGAGCCGGAATCGCGGGCTCGTGCCGCACATCTGCTGACCAAGATGCAAGACGCGCGTCCGCTGATGCCGCGCGAACAAGCCGTGCTGGGCGGACTCCTCGAACGTTCGGGCAATTGGCCGCAAGCCCGCGAGTTGATGCTGGCGGCATTAAGCCGTCGCAGCGACGATCCGGAAATGCTCGTCAACTTCGTCAATCTACTGATCAAGCACGAGGAATACGAAGACGCATCCCGCTGGATGGAACGGCTGAACGAGTTGATCAAGCCGCCGGCGCGGGTGTCCGAGGCCCTCAAGCAGGCCGCCGCCGAGGAACGTGCCCGCCTGTTGATTCACGACGGACAAAAGGAGCAGGCGGTCGCGGTGCTCGAAGGATTGGCCCCTTCGCCGCTGCCGCAGAACCAGCTGTTCCGGCTGGAACTCGTGGCCCGATTGATGGAAACGCTCGGCCTGAATGACGCGGCCGAGCGGCTGTTGAATGACTACATGAACCAGGAAAAGCGGGGCACGATCGCACTCGCTGCGTTCCTGGGGCGTGCTGGCAACATCGACCGGGCATTTGCGTTGCTGGAAGAAGCCCGCAAAAACCAGCCGGCGACTGAGGTTTTGCCGGTGGCGATGGAAGGCTTGCGTCGCCATCCGGACAAGATCAGCAAGGAGCGATTCGACATCGTCGAGGGTTGGGCCAAGCAGGCGCTGGAATCGGAAGCGAACTCGGTGCAAATCAAGTTGCTGCTGGCCGAGATCTATGACTTGCAGGGCCGCTATCCCGAAGTGATCTCGATTTATCGCGACGTGCTGGCCGACAAGAAGGCCGACGCTTTCCAGAAGGCACTCGTCAAGAACAACCTGGCATTCGTCCTGGCGCTTAGCAAGGACTCTCCCGACAGCGGCGCCGAGTCGTTGAAGCTGGCCCAGGAAGCCGTGCAGATGATTGGCCCGACGTCGGATCTGCTCGACACCCGCGCCTTGGCTTACCTGGCCGATGGCAAGACGAAAGAAGCGATTGCGGATCTCGATATTGCCATTGCCGATTCGCCGAGCGCCAGTAAATACTTGCACAAAGCATTGGCGGAAAAGACCGCGGGCAATGCCGAAAAGGCCAAAGAAGCACTGACCAAGGCGCAAGAGTCGCCGGACGAGGTGCGCCGCTTCACCCCGCTCGAACAGCAGACGCTCAGCAAGCTGAACGCCCAGCTGCCGTAGCGGCCCGGAGACAAGAGCATGGACGCTGCGGAAATCTGGCGAGAGTCCTTTCGCAATTGGCCGGCCGACATTGAGCGTCGCGGCGTGATCGTGACGTCGTTCGCCGAGCAAATCGCCTTTGAAAACTTCGCGACGAGCGAGCATATGCTGCTGATCGAACGCCGTGCGCCCGACACGGTCGGTGCGCGGAGCGTGCTGATTCCCTATCAGAACATCGCCGCGTTGAAGATCGTTGACGTCGTCAAGATGAAGTCATTCCAGCCAATGGGTTTTGTCGTTCCCGCGCCGCGCAAGTTATGACGGCCGGGAATTCGCACGCCGTATGGCGCCGCCTGCTGACGGAAAGGTTGCCGAGGAATCTCTGCCGGTGAACGATCGCGAACCCGAGGATGCTAGCCTGCTGGAAGGGCCGCCAGCTGACGTGTCTCGCGCGCGGGTCGGTTGCGCGAATTTCTGCCGAATTACGGGTACGCCCGAGGAGCTCGTCCTCGATTTTGCCCAGAATGGCGAACCCGGTGAGCAGCACGCGCGTCCTTTGATGGTTCGGCAGCGGATCGTGCTGTCGCCGCTGACAGCCAAACGGCTGGTCGCGGCACTCGATTCGCTGTTGGCTCGCATGGCCGCCCCCGAACACGTGACGGCCGTCGACGCGGTGTGGCAACGCCTGAGCCAGCCGGACGGCAACCCGGCGGGCTCGTAGCTCCCGCCTCCCCCGCCCTGACCGCCGGGCACTGCCCCGCTGCCCTCGCGCGGCACATACCACCCCAGATTCCCAGAGAGATCTATCTCATGCGTTTGAGCACTGGCGTACCCGGTTTGGATGAAAAGCTTGGCGGCGGTCTGCTTCCGGGTACGCTCACCGTGGTGGTCGGTGCCAGCGGCATTGGCAAAACGCAGCTCGGTTTGCAATTCGCAAGTGCCGGTCGTCAGCAGGAAGGCCGGGGCGGGCTCGTCTTCGACATGAGTTCCCGGATCGATTCGCAGAGTCACGCCCCCTATGCGCAACGAATGTTTGGCTGGAACATAGCCGCCCATGCGCACGAGCGATTCGACGCCGAGAGATTCTTCGATCCGGCGCGCCCCATGGGCGATCAATTGCACGTGTTCGATCACCAGGGCAAGCGGGTGACGCAGCGCGACCTGGGATTCGACGCTTGGCACGATTGGCAAGCCGAACTGGCGGCCAAACTGGAGCTGACGATTGATTTTCTTTACGGCAACTTCGTCCGCGGCGCGCGGCGGGTGGTCATCGACGGCATCGAGCCGGCCGACCGTCCCAGCGAGTCAATTCAGTTCGAGTTGTTCGAGTACATCTATCACCAGGTGCTGCGCAAGGAATCGGCCTGGGTCGCGCGCGACCTGTTTCGGCAACACTTTCGCACATACGCCGACGCCATCGAACGGCACGCCTACGACCACCGCGAAATCGGCGCCTTGCTGCTGTCGACCTCGCACGAAACGATGCTCGATGCGCTCATCGAGCGACCGCTCACCGATGGCGACGTGCTGGCCACGGCCAACACGCTGATCTACATGGGCAAGACTCGCGACGGCAACAAGCTGGGCCGGGGGCTGTTCATCGCCAAGCATCGCGGCAGCGCGTGCTCCGACGAAATCTTGCCCTATGCAATCGACGACGCGGGCGTGCGACTCTTGAGCTAGCCTCCCCCCTGCTCCCCCGCCTCACATGCCGGCCTGGAGCATTCGCGCGCGGGCCATGGCTTCTTCGGCCTCGGGAATCTTGCCGGCGCGCTGGAACGTGACGCTCATGGCGGTAAAGCTGAACGGCTCGTTGGGCTCCAGCTCGCAGACGCGCAGTCCATGGCGGACCGCCTCGTCGTGGCGTTTCAAACGGCCATACAAGACCGCCAGCGCGGAGTGGGCCAGCGCGTAGCTATCATCCTGGGCAACCAGCCGCTCGAGAACGGCAACGGCCTCTTCGTTGTTTCCCTGGTCCTTGAAACGCTCGGCCTCGGCGTAAAGTTCTTCGTTCGTGGGCATGTGGGGGGCTTCCTGGTTAGGCGGTAGGCGTCTGGAGGAGCTGCCCTGGGGTCCGAATCGAAAGCGGGCAGGCAGGCCGGCGACGCCCTCACAGTTTACCAAGCTTGGCTCTTTGGAAAGGCCAAACTGAAACCCTCGCCCCAGCCGGCCGCAACTCAGTGTTTTCCGAGATCGCCGCATTGCCAGCCTCGGGCATTCAACTTTGACGATCGCACAACCCGCACAATCTGCAGCGCCCCTAAATGCGGTATTTTGAGTTGCACTGGCACGAGCGGAATAACCGATAGTAGACAGCAGAGAACGTTGCTCCTTTCCCGCGAAAGGCCCCGCAAAAACGTCTCGCCTCGCCATGCCCGCGCGAGGGTCCCAATCCCCGGGACAATGGCCACCATGGCAGCCGGGCCGAACCCGCCTTCTCGGAGACCTTCACGGTGCACATCCATCCCCAGGCCATCGTCAGCCCCCAAGCGCAGATTGGCCGCAATGTGTCCATCGGTCCTTTCTCGATTGTCGAACCCGATGTGGTCATCGGAGACAACTGTCAGCTGGCCGCCCACGTCATGATCAAGAGCGGCACAGTCCTGGGTGAAAACAACACCATCTACGAAGGCGCCGTGCTCGGCGGATTCCCGCAGCACACGCGCATGCCCGAAAAACTTGGCACCGTGGTCATCGGCGCCGGCAACACCATTCGCGAAAACTGCACCGTGCATCGGGCGCTGCATGAAGGAACGCTCACCCGGATTGGCGACAACTGCCTGCTGATGGTCGGCGCGCACGTCGCCCACGATTGCCAGGTCTCGGACAACGTGATTCTGGCCAACAACGCCCTATTGGGCGGATTTGTGAGCGTGGGCGACCGGGCATTCATCTCGGGCGCGGTCGGCGTACACCAGTTCTGCCGCATCGGCCGACTGGCCATGGTCGGCGGCTGTGCCCGCGTGGTGCAAGACATCCCGCCCTACGTGATGGTCGACGGCCACAGTGGGCTGATCGTGGGCTTGAATCTCGTCGGTCTGCGGCGCAACGGCTACGACGCCCACGAGGTGGGCCAGCTCAAGGCCGCCTACCGCGTGATCTATCGTCGCGGCCTGCGCTGGGGCGACGTGCTGGAAACGCTGAAACAGGAATTTACGAGTGGCCCGGCCGCCGACTATCACGGCTTCCTGTCGCAAGGCACCCGCGGCTTCGTGCAAGAGCGCCGCGTGCCGCCGGGCGCCACGCTCAAGCTACGTCGGGCTTCGGACGACGAGGGCGAAAGCCGGGGTTACACGGCCAAAGCAGGCTAAAACGCGGCTGGTCGGCGGTTGAGCTACCCCCTCGCCAACCGTGCGATTTCAGGCCCGCGTCGCGTCGGGTGTGTCATGTCCCCCAGGCGGGCACACCCGACGCGTTTTTGTTTTCTGGCCGTACCGCGGCTGGCCGCCAACTACTTCTTCTTGTCGGCCACGGCCGCCTGAGCCGCCGCCAGGCGGGCGATTGGCACCCGAAACGGCGAGCAGCTCACGTAGTTAAGGCCGATCTCGTGGCAGAAGTGCACGCTGGCCGGGTCGCCACCGTGTTCGCCGCAGATGCCCAGCTTGATCTCGGGGCGAGACGACTGGCCCCCCTTGACGGCAATCTTCATTAGGCCGCCCACGCCGTCCCGGTCGATCGTCTGGAACGGATCGTTCGGAATGATGTCCTTCTCGCGATACTCGTTGATGAAGCTGCCGTAGTCGTCACGGCTCATACCCAGCGTGGTTTGAGTCAGGTCGTTCGTGCCAAAGCTGAAGAACTCGGCACTTTTGGCGATCTGGTCCGCGCAGATCGCGGCGCGGGGTAGCTCGACCATCGTGCCCACCAGGTACTTCACGTGCACGCCCTTCTCGCCAAACACCTGGGCGGCCGTCTCGCGAACGATCTTTTCCTGGTTCTGAAACTCGGTGGCAAAACCGGCCAGCGGAATCATTACTTCGGGCAGCACGTCGATGCCGGCCTGCTTCACGTCGCAGGCCGCTTCGAATATAGCGCGAGCCTGCATGGCCGTGATTTCCGGATACACGATGCCCAGGCGGCAACCGCGATGCCCCAGCATCGGGTTGAACTCGTGCAGTTCTTGCACGCGGCGAGCGATCGCCTCGGCCTTGACGCCAATCTTCTTCGACAGCTCGGCCTGCTCCTTTTCGGTATGGGGCAGGAACTCGTGCAGCGGCGGATCCAACAGCCGAATCGTGACCGGCTTACCCTGCATGGCACGGAAGATACCGTCGAAATCCTTCCGCTGGTGAGGCAGCAGCTTGGCCAGCGCCTTTTCGCGCTCGGGCAGCGCTTCGGCCAGAATCATCTCGCGGAAGTCGTCGATGTGGTCGAAGAACATGTGCTCGGTGCGGCACAGGCCGATGCCCTCGGCGCCGAAGGCAATCGCCTCGAGCGCCTGCTTGGGCTCGTCGGCATTGGTCCGCACGTTCAGCTTGCGGTGCTCGTCGACCCAGGTCATCAGCTGCTCGTAGCGCTTGTAGGTTTCGGCCTCTTGCGGCTTGAGCGTCTTGGAGATAAGCACTTGCAGGATTTCGCTGGGCCGGGTTTCCACCTCGCCCTCGAACACTTCGCCGGTAAAGCCGTCGATCGAGATCGAATCGCCGGCCTTGAACGTCTTGCCTTTGACGGTCAGCGTGCCGGCGTGGTAGTCGATGTTCAGGTCGCCGCAGCCGACGATGCAAGCCTTGCCCATCTGCCGGCTCACCAAGGCCGCGTGCGAGCTGGCGCCGCCGAAGGCCGTGAGAATGCCCTGGGCGATCTTCATGCCGCGCAAGTCCTCGGGACTGGTCTCGCGGCGCACCAGGATCA
>CAZPED010000056.1:0-10913 GCA_964585335.1 uncultured Planctomycetaceae bacterium
GGTCGATTGCCAGGCCGGTGTTGTGAGTCGTGGCGTTGGCAAACTGCGAGATCACGGCGCCGGTAAATCCCACCGGCGGAATGATGAACCCGGTCGTCGTCGACGGCACGGTATCGAGGTAAGGAACCTGCTGGCTCTCGTCGTTGTTGGTCGGATTGATATAGAGCTGAATGCCTTCGCCGGCGCCCGTGGGCGTGACGATTGCCTTACCAACGAGGTTGTAGGTTTGGCCGTAGAGCAGGGGAGTCGTACCAACGACAAAGGGATTGCCGCCCTGGCCGGTATAACGTGCTTCAAGCAGGTAAGTGCCGGGCACGTTGGCGCTATTGTCGACCGCGGCTACGCGGGCATTGGCGAAGCCGCCGCTGCTTTCCTGCAGGGCAAAGAAGTACGACGCGCCGCTGGTCGGGGCGCTCGAGACGTTGAGCGACATGCCGGCATAGATCGTCTCGGTGACGGTCGAGCCGAAGCTCTTGGCGGCGTCTTGATTGTCGGCGCTCTGATTGCCGGGAATGATCACGTTGCCCCCCGAGACTTGCAACGGCAACGACGACGACGCGCCCAGCTGGGTCCACCCGTTCTGGCCGACCAGATTGCCAGAGGCGAAGGTGGCGAAGTTGTCTTGGATGTACGTCGCGGCAACAGCCGGCGTGCCAGCGACAGCGAGCAGCAGAGCTACCGCGGCAGTGAGATTCAATTTCATGAGCAGTCTCCTCTAAGGAACCAGGCGCCCGTAACTGACGAACCCGCTTCGCGGCACATCGTCCCTCGATGCGCAGCGCAAGACAGACAACCATGAGCACCGATCCCTGCTCAGGTCATTCCGAGGAAAGCCGACACGCGGCCCCCGGACTGCCAGTTGCATCCGGGCGGCTAATTGCCAGCCGGGCCAGTTATAGTCCGCGAATGTGAGCGCTCGATGACGCGGACGTTAGAAGTGAACGACTTGTATGTTTGCGTCGACCTGGCAAGTTCTGACTATCGTTAGGTTACGAAGCAACACTAGCGACCAGCAGCCGGTCGTCCGCACTGCGCCGCTCCCGCGAGCAGCCATTGACAGACTAGGCCGACTTGGCTGGCGTTTCCAAAAACGGATAGTCGACGTACCCCTCGGGGCCGTGCGTATAGAACGTTTTGGGATCGGGCTGGTTCAGCGGCGCATCGGTGGCAAAGCGATGTGGCAGATCGGGATTGGCGATAAACAACTGGCCGAACGCCACGGCGTCGGCCTCGCCTGCGGCTAACACTTCCGCGGCCGTCTGCTTGGTGAAGCGCTCGTTGGCGATATAGGCGCCGCCGAAGGCCGCCTTGAGTTGCGGCCCCAAGCGATTTTCGCCCAATGCCTCGCGAGCGCACAAAAAGGCAATCTTGCGCCGCCCCAGCTCGCGGGCAACGTAGCCGAACGTGGCGGCCGCGTTCGAATCGCCCATCCAGTGGGCATCGCCACGCGGCGCCAGATGCATTCCCACGCGACCTGGCCCCCAGACGGAAATCGCCGCGTCGGCCACTTCGAGCATCAACCGGGCGCGGTTCTCGATGGGACCGCCATAGTCATCCGTGCGACGATTCGTGCTGTCCTGCAAGAATTGGTCGAGCAGGTAACCATTGGCGCCGTGGATTTCGACGCCGTCGAAGCCGGCCTGCTGCGCATTCTCTGCGCCGCGACGAAAGGCTTCGACCACGCCGGGGATTTCCTCACGTTCCAGCGCCCTGGGCGTAACAAACGACTTTTTGGGCCGCACCAGGCTGACGTGGCCGCTGGGGGCGATCGCACTGGGCGCCACCGGCAGTGCGCCGTCGAGAAACATCGGGTCGGAGACGCGCCCGACGTGCCAGAGCTGCAACAAAATGCGTCCCCCCGCCGCGTGAACCGCGCGGGTAACCAGCTTCCAACCCTCGACTTGCTCGTTCGACCAAATGCCCGGCGTGTCGGCGTAGCCCACGCCCATGGGCGTAACCGAAGTGGCCTCGGAAATGATCAGGCCCGCCGATGCCCGCTGGGTGTAGTACTCGGCCATGAGCGCATTGGGCATACGGGTGACGCCGGCCCGGCAGCGTGTCAGCGGCGCCATGATGATGCGATGAGGCAGTTGCAGATCACCGAGCTGCAGTGGGTCGAACAAGGTCGGCATGAGGCGCTCCAACGACACGAGAAACAAATATCAGCCCGTTAAGCTTTGGCCGGCAACATTATATCGACTCAAGTCCCGTCAGGAGAGGAGGGGGTCGTTGCCGAGCCGCGCAGGTCCGCGGGGCCACGATGCATGTGACAGCCTGTTGTCACTCCCCCGGCCCCGGGCGCTGGCACGGCCGGCGGTGCTGATTAATCTGTGCGGACCCGTGAAGTGAGACCGCTACGAACCGCCGTCGAGCCACCTGTCGCGGAATTCCGCTATGAAAGGCCACAGCTCCCGGGCCCAACCGATCACCGAGTTGCCAAGGCTCGCCGGTTTTGCCGCCCGAATTCAAGTGGCGGTGGAACTGCTGCACGAGGGCGCCGTGCTGTCTGCCGACTTGGGCTGCCCGCGCCATGAGTTCTCCGTAACAGTTGCCGACTTGCTGGCCGCGGGCTTGACGGCCAACGCTCTGCGCTGGCTTGTGCGCAAGGGACTGGTACAGATCGTGCGGCGCGGCGGCGGTGCCCCGCGACGGAGCGAGGGGGCGTTGCGAGGCAGCGCTCGGTTGATCCTGGCCGCCCCTGGGCTGGCGCTCGCCCGCAGCTTGGCGCTAGGCGTGGGTGGCGCGGCGGCGGGCGGGGGCCGGAGCCAGCCGATTGCCACCACTGTGCCACCACAGGTGGTCCCGGTCTGGGATGCCGCGAGTCGCACGTTGTGGGTAGGGGGCGCCGTGGTCAAGCGGTTTCGCGTACCGGCGGCCAATCAGGAGTTGGTCCTCAGTGCGTTTCAAGAAGAAGCCTGGCCGGTTTCGATTTTCGATCCGCTACAGCCAGCACCAGGCCTGGACGCCAAACGGCGGCTGCACGACACGATCAACCGACTCAACCGCAATCAGAAACATCGGCTGCTGCACTTTGCCGGCAATGGCAACGGGCAGTCGATTCGCTGGGAGCTGGCGCGATCAGGATAGAGTGCCACGCGAGTTGCCACCAGTTCGCCTGTCGCCAGCCGCCCGGCCCCCCTCCAGGATAGTGGGCGTGTTGTTCGCAACCAGTCTTGGCCGCAGCGCCGGGCCGCCCGCCGCGCCGGCTTGAGCCCAGCACGCTATGAGCTGACGGCTGGCCTGGCCATTTGCTGCAAGCGGCGCCGCACGCTGTCGACCTGGTGGTTGGCCTGGTTCAAGGCCTTGCGAGCCGGATTCTCTTGCTTCTTGCTGACGAACAGCGCCGTCGCTCCGCTGGAAATCGTGTCGAGCACGCTGTCCTTTTCCTCGAGTCCGCGGACGGCATTGGCCCGTTGTTCCTGCACGAACCGGTATTGCTCGGCCAGTGCCGCGGCCTCGGCATCGCCAGCGATATACAGCGCCACGTCGGCCGTGGCCGTGCCGGCCGTCACAATCGAGTTCGAAAGTAGCGAGCTTTTGCGCGCTCGGGCGGTGCACGTCACCTGGCAATGATCGGCCCGCCAGTGGCGCGGCACGACAGCCAAGATCGTGAACTCGCGAGCCCCTTCGAGTGCCGCCGCGCGCGAGGGACGCAGGCGGTAGAAGACACCGTGCTCGCGGTCGGTCGTGCCGCTGGCCAACACCGTGTCTTTGGCGGCGATTTGCTTGTAATGCGTCGCTTCGGAATTCTTGCCGCTTTGCGTGTGCGTGCCGCCAATGGCGAACATCTTGTAGACGACCCGGGCGTCGACGCCCGTGGAGTGTGCCTTCTCGGCCGCGTTGCTGACTTCGATCTGATCGTCGGCGACGGCGCTTTCCAGCGTCGTGTTGGGCAGGTAGTCTTGCACCTTGAGCGTGCGGTCGGGACTGGTGACGACGTACTGAAAATCGACCACGTCGGCGGGCGAGCCGGACATGATTCGCGCCGAGATCCGGAAACGAGCTTCAATGACTTTCAACGTGGGGTTGGCCAAGGCGAAGTCGACGGGCGTTCGCTCCCGGCATTCGATCGAGCTGGGAAAGTCGAACGTCACCACCGTTTCGTCGGCGCCCGCCGCAGCCGTGGCCAGGCACCACACCGCCAGGAGCATTCGGATCGACATGTGCGTTGTTCCTTGCATTGCCATTGCCTCACCCCCACAACCGCCCATCACTTCTACGAAGAATCATTGCGCACAGTTGGAACGGGTCAATCGAGCAACGGCAACTCGGCGGAAGTTTCGCGACCGCTAGCTGCAAGTGCAGCGCATGAACCGCTGGCGCTGCTGGCGTAGAGTTTGACGCCGGCGTTGACTCTAAGGGTATTGATCGCCCCGGGCGGCGGCCGTGGGCACCGCCGGCCAAGCTGGTGACGGCAGGGACGAACAACCTGGGGCGCGCCACGGCCGCTTGCCCCTTGGGTTGCTAGCAACTCCACTTCCAGTTTCCGCTGGTGGCATCCCCCACCAAGGCAGGGTAAAACCATGACAGCGGCTCGTCGGCAGGTTTTGTCCCCCAAGCTCCACGGAGAACTAACCATGCGTCGCAGCGTACTTCTCTCGATCTGTCTGGTTGCGTGGCTTTGCCAGCCCAGCGCCGCTCAAGTCGTCCTCGAACAAAAACTGCCCGAAAGTAGCTCGCAGCGGTTAGACGTGACGACGAAGATCGACCAGACGCTCACGATCGCGGGGCAAGTGGTCGAAACCAGCAACGGCACGCACATCGTCAGCAAGACAACGCTCGGCAAGCGCGATGGCGCCGGCAATCTCACCGCGGAGGAGATCATCGAACGGCTACAGGCTTCGATGGCGGTGATGGGCAACACTTATCAGTTCGATTCCAACAACCCCGACGACAAAGGCACCTCGCCGCTGGAAGCCGTGCGCGAGATTCACAAAGCCGCCGCCAAGCGGATCAAAAAAATCACCTACGACAAATCGAACCACGTGACCAAGGTGGAAACCGATTTCGTGGTGCTGGGCAGCGTGCCCGACGAGATTCGCAACCTGGTCAAGGATGAATCGAACCCCGAGGTGCTCAAGACGGCGGCCAACGACGAACTAAATCAACTGAAGTCCGAGCCGGTCAAACCCGGCGATACCTGGCGGCGCACGGTCACGATGAACTTCGGCAGCGGACAGGTGATGACGTTCGAGATCGAATTCACCTACGTCGGACCGGTCAAGCATGAAGGGCGGTCGCTGGAAAAGATCACGACCAAGGCGCAAGAGGTGAAATTCGGGCTCGTCGACTCGCCACTGCCGCTGCAGATCAAAGACTGCAAGCTCAAACCCGAGGAGTCGTCTGGCGTTATTCTCTTCGACCGCGAGTTAGGACAGACCGTTGAAACCGAGTCGCACGATCGCGTGACGGGCACCATGACCTTCACGATCAATAACACCGACCTGCCCGCCACGCTCGACCTGACGTTTAACGCGACCAAGAAACTGCTGCCCTAAGGGGCCGCTAGCTGTAAACCGCGCCGGGCGGCAAACGGCCATTTCGCGCAATTGCTAGCTCGCGGGCAGTGTTTTTGCAGGATCTGCGCTCCCGCTGCGACAAGCGACGTATACCTCAATCCGGCGAGCAATTAAAATCAGGCCGCGCGGGCTCGTTGGGTTCGCGTTGTCGCGCATCGTCTGTTGAGGAGCGTCTGCCATGTTGTCGCCACGTCTTGGGCTCGCCGCCATTGCGGTGTTTGTCTTCGTTGCAGCAATCGCGAGCCCGGCCCCTGCGGCCGACGCGCCGTCGGCCAACTATCGGATTGGCCGCGGCAAGGCCGACATTACCGGACCGGCGGTCGGCATCAAGATGATGGGCTACGTGCGTCCCGATCAGATTACCGAGGGCATTCACCTGCGGCAGTACGCGCGGACGTTTCTGATTGCCGAGCCCGAGGGAGATCGCCGCCTGGTTCTGGTCACCACCGACCTGATGAGCGTGACGCATTCGGTCGTGCTCTCGGTGCTCGAAAAGCTCAAAGCCGAGTATGGCGATTTGTACAAGCTCGACAACGTGGTGATAGCCGCCACGCACACACATGCCGTCCCCGGCGGCTATTGGCTCTACACGGCCGATACGCCGCTCGGCGCCCCGTTCAACAAGGAATACTTCGACGCGCTGGTAAACGGCATCGTACAGTCGATTCGCCAGGCCCACGATGATCTGCAGCCGGGGCAGGTACTGATTGCCCGCGGCGCCGTGCAAGGCGCCGGCGCGCAGCGTTCCAAAACCGCCTATCAGCACAATCCGGCCGCCGAGCGCGAGACCTACGCGGCCGATACCGACACCAATGAAATGACGCTGCTCAAGTTCGTCGCCGGCCAGGGCGCGATTGGTCTGCTCAACTGGCACCCAGTGCACCCCACGTCAATGAGCTGCTACAACCATCTGATTTCCGGCGACAACAAAGGCTACGCCGAGTACGTCTGCGAGCGTGCGCAGCAGGAGCGCGACCCGGGGTTCGTGGCTGCTTTTGCGCAAAGCAATTGCGGCGACGTCACGCCCAACCTGACTTTGAATCAGCATGGGCCCGGCAAAGATGAGTTCGAAAGCACGCGGATCATTGGCCAGCGGCAGGCCGACGCCGCGCAGACGCTGTTGGCCGCGGCCAGCGAGCCGCTGACAGGACCGATCGACTACCGGCAGGCTTACATCGAACTGGCCCACCTGAAAGTTGCCGGCGCGTTCACGCATGCTGGCGAGCAGGTCACTTCGCCCGCCGCCTACGGCTATTCATTTGCGGCCGGTTCGACCGAGGACGGGGGCGGGCAGCCGCTGTTTCGCGAAGGCATGCGGCAGCAAGACCCGCTGATCGAAGCCCTGGCCAAGACACTCGTGCCGCTGCCCCGGCCCAGCAGCGAGTTGCGGCGGTTGCACCAGCCCAAGCCCATTCTACTGGCCATTGGCGAAGCCCATCCGCCGGTACTGCCGACCGTGCTGCCCATTGGCGTAGCCCGCGTCGGCCAATTGGCCCTCGTCATCGGCCCCGCCGAGTACACGACCATGAGCGGCCGGCGCTTCCGCCAGGCGGTTCAGCAGGCACTCCCCGGCGTGAAGTACGTGGTCGTGGCCGGGTACGCCAACGACTACGCCGGCTACGTGGCCACGCGTGAAGAGTACGAAGTGCAGCACTACGAAGGCGCCGCCACGCTCTACGGCCCCTGGACTCAGGCGGCCTATCAGCAAGAATTCGCCCGGCTGGCCAGCGACATCGCCGCGGGCCGTGCCAGCCAGTCTCACGCGCCGCCAATCGACGTGCGCGGCACGGTGCGGCCCACACCGCTGGGCACCGCGGCCGATCATGCGCCTCCGGAAGCTCAATTCGGCGACGTCGTGCGCAACCCGGCGACCGAGTCGCACCGCGGAGACACCGTCAGCGCATCGTTCTGGACCGGCAACCCGCAAAACGGCTACCGGGCCGACCGCCATTATGCAATCGTCGAACGTCTGGAGGGCGGAGCCTGGGTGCCCGTCGCCGAAGACGGGCAGTGGGAGCTGAAGTTGCGGTGGAAGCAGCCTCCGCTTAGCCCGCCGCAACCGACGGGCGTGATTCAGACCGCCGCCACGTCGCCCGTGGCCGACACCGTTCGCCGGATCGATCCGCTGGGCCCGCACCAGGTGAGCGTACAATGGACCGTTCCCGCCGATGCTCTGCCCGGCAAGTACCGCATTACGCACACGGGCGTTTATAAAGACGCGGCTGGGCTGCACGAATTCGCTGGCCACTCCAGCGAATTCGCAGTGCGTTAACCCAACGCGGCACTAAACGCTGACGCGAACCAGCGCGCAACTTTTCGCATAGCCCAGCGCTCGTTTGGTCGTGGGAAACACGCGAGTGGAAGCGATCGCCATCGCCAGTTCGATGAGAGCTTCCTCGCCATAGTGTCGGCGGATGCGCTCGCGATATTCCTCCTCGCCGCCGCTCGCCTGCACTACCTCCTGCGTGAAGCGGTAAACGTCGGCCAGCGGAGGACTGAGCCGCTCGGGCCGCTCGTCGAGCACCGCTTGCAACGTCTCGCGCGAAACTCCCTCGCCGCGGGCCAGGTTCACCACGATTTGCACGCAGCTGCCGCAATCTTCGTGCCGCGTCGCCACCAGGCGACCGACATTGCAGGCATCGATCGGCAACTTGCGCCGGTAACTGGCCAGCGGCAGGATACGGGTGAACTTCAGAAACGCGGGCAGGGAAACGGCCAGCATGTGCCGCAAATAGTCGGCCGGCACGCCCATCATTTGTTCAGCGCGCGTCAAGCGCCAGCTAATGATGCGGCGAATCATTTGTGATCCTCGCGATTGGAAAATACCAATTCAGACGCGGCCGCAAGTATAACCGCTTGCCCATCCCGGCCGACCGGCTGTTGCCGCCCCCAGACCGCCCCGCCAAGGCTGGCGTTAACGCACGGCCTGCCGCCGCTGAAGCAATAGCTGCTGAAATTCGTCGAGCGGCCGCGTGTTGGCCACGTCCTTGGCCGTGAGCCCCGCGCGGCGCGCCTGTATGATCCCGTAGCGAAGCACGCTGAGCCCTTCGGTGCTGTGGGCGTCGCTGGAAATCACGATCGGAATGCCCTGGCTCTGGGCCGCCGCGCAGGCGACGTCGTCGAGGTCGAGACGATTGGGGTTGGCGTTCAATTCCAGCAATTTGCCGTGTGCTTGTGCCGCCTGGTAGACGGCATCCAAATCGATCTCGTAAGGTTTGCGGCGGTTAATCAGTCGCCCGGTCGGATGGGCGATGGCCGAAACGTTGGGGTTGGCCAGGGCCTCAACGACGCGTGCGGTAATCTGCTCGCGCGGCTGGTTCTGTCCGTAGTGAATGCTCGCCACGACCCAGTCGGCCTGCGCCAGGATCTCGTCGTCCAGATCGAGCCCGCCGCGCTCGAGAATGTCGACTTCGACTCCCTTGAGGACGCGGAACCCCTTCAAGGATGCATTGACCCGATCGATCTCATCCCACTGGGCGCGGAGTCGGGCGGCGTCGAGCCCCCGAGCCATCGTGACGCGCTTGGAGTGATCCGTAACGGCAATGTACTGCAAGCCGCGCGCGCGGGCCGCCGCGATCATTTCTTCGAGGCTGGCCTTGCCGTCGGTCGCCGTGGTGTGCATGTGCAGGTCGCCCAGCAAGTCGCCGAGCTCGACCAGACGGGGCAACTTGTCTTCGCGGGCCCAGACGAACTCGCGCCGGGCTTCGCGCAGTTCGGGCGGGATCCAGGGCAAATCGAGCGCGGCGTAAACTTCCTCCTCGGTGCGCCCGGCTACCAGTTCGTCGCTCCCTTTGCCGATGCGGAACACGCCGTACTCGTTGATCTTCAGACCGCGGTCCTTGGCCATGCCGCGGAGAATGATGTTGTGATCTTTCGAACCGGTGAAATATTGCAGCGCCGCGCCAAAGCTTTCGGCGGGCACCGCACGCAAGTCGACTTGCAAGCCCCCTTCCAGGCGAATGGAGATCTTCGTCGGGCCGCGGCCCAGCACGCTAGCGGCGTCGCCCATGGCCGCGAAATGATCCATCGCGGCATCCACGTCGGCGGCCACGACCAGGAAGTCGAGATCGCCCACGGTGTCCTTGCCGCGGCGATAGCTGCCGGCCACCTCCAACTGCTCTATGGCGGCGCACTGGGCCATCCACTGTCGAATGGCGCTGGCCACCTTGTCGGCGTCGGCCCAGGTCAGCCGCTCGCCGGCCGTGGCCGCTAGCGCGATACCCGCCAGAATCGCTTCCTCGGTCTTCGCGGCGAAGCCCTTGAGTTTGCGAACCTGCTGGCTTTCGCAAGCCGCGCGCAATTGATCGAGCGTGCTGATATTCAGTTCCTTGAAAAGCACGGCAGCCTTCTTCGGCCCCATGCCCGGTATCCGCAGCAGCGTCAGCACGCTGGAGGGCACTTCGGACTGCAATTGTTCCAGTAGTGGTAGCGAGCCGGTCGTGCACAGCGCAATGATCTTGTCGGCAATGTCCTTGCCGATGCCGGCGATTCCCATCAGTTTCTCTTTGCCGGCCACGGCCGGCGCCGCCATCGGCTCCGGATAGTCGCGGACCGTGCGGGCGGCGTTGCGATACGAGCGGACGCGAAACGGGTTGGCCCCCTGGAACTCCAGCAGGTCGGCCACCAGGTCGAAGTTCTCGGCTATGCGCACGTTATTCATGGCCACTACTATACGGCATGGGGCACATTCGCCAACCGCTGCGCCAGCTCTTCACTGGGCCGCGCGCAAAAAGAAAACCCGTCTTCCACCGCTCGGCGGCGAAACGACGGGTTGGCGCGGGTCTCCGGCAGATGCCGGTGGCTCGGTAATGTTCTAGGGTGCAATCGTCGGCATGCCTACGGACGAGCTGCCCGCCATTCGCTCTCTTGAGCTTTGGCCGGGGCTTCCGGCAAACGCGTGATGGCCGAGGCCGTACGGACGGCAAAGCCGCGCAGCGGCACGGCGGTCACCCGATCTTGCTGGCTCTCGCTTTCGGGATCGAGCCCGCGCAACGTGCTACGCGTGCTGCTGGGCGTTTCTGACGAGGGAGGCAGCAGCAGCCGCGACTGCGGGGCCGGTTTGTTCGTCTCGGTCGACGTCCCGTTCTCGAACGTCTTGTTCGCGCCGGGCTGGCTGTGCGGCGTCGCATCAACCGGCGGCGCCACCGAGCCATCGGCCTGCGGGGCGGGAGTTTGCAGCGAGGGCGCTACGTTGGCCGAGGGAATCGTGCCAGTCGGTGGCGGGGCCAGACTGGGAACCATGGCGCCCGGAGCGCCCATCGGCACTCCGGCCGGCGGAGCTGCCATCGGGGCCAGCGACGGCGCGGGGGCAGCCGTCGTCACGCTGGGCACCGCCAGCGGAGCCGGCGCGGGTACCGCGGCGCCGCCGCCACAGCAGGGCGCGGGCGCCGGAGG
>CAZPED010000057.1:0-10857 GCA_964585335.1 uncultured Planctomycetaceae bacterium
CGTGGTCTCGGGATCGCGCGGTTTTACGGCGTGGACCCGCGCCGGACGCAGGATTGCCAATGCGGCGTCGGCCGCGCTCAATGCGGTTTGCAGGCGTTGGTGCTCGGCCCGTTGCTCGGCAGTGAGCTTTGCCAGCACGAGCGAAAGCGGTACGTGTCTGCCCGACGAGGTGGCCACTTCGTCGGCGCTCAAGGCGCGGTTGTAAAGTTGCGCACGCTCGATCGTGCCGGCCAGCATCCTTCCGGCCGTGGGCGGGCTATGCCGCAGCCCAAATACTAGTTGCGCTTTGCTGGCCTCGAAGACCGCGGTGCCGGCGGCCCGATAGCTGGTTCCGTACGGTCGGCCGTTGCGATAAGCGGCAATCGTGCCGTCGGCGCTGTAGGTGATGCACAGGTGTACGGCCGCGTCGACGTCGGTTTCGGCCGGCGCCGCCAGCGGTTGCGTGCGGGCATAGTTGTCGCTGCCAGCCATCCAACGCTGCGGCTCCGACTCGCCAAATACGATCGCGTCGAACACCAGCCCGTCGGGCGTTTGCACGCTCAGCGCGGCGCCACCGCGCTGCTTCAGGTTCGCCAAACGCACCCAGACCTCCAGCGTTTTGTCTCGCAAGTCGTGGGACAGGGGCGCTGTGGCGTAAGCCGTCTGGCCGTCGAGCACCAGTCCCTGCGGGCCCACGTGTGCCGAGCCGTGCAGTTCGAGCCCCGGCGGCAGGTTGCCGGTAAAGTCCCAACTGGCCACGGGCTTCAGATCAGCGATCTTCTGCTGGCGCTCGGCGGCAAGTTGCTCGCGCGGGGGCCCTTCGATCGCCGCCAATTCGGCAGCCAGCCGATCGCGCTGTGCTTGGGCAGCGGCGATTTGCTGGCCCAACGGGCCTTGGGCCTGGCAATCGCCCAGCTCCCGCTCGCCCTGGCGCACGCCCGAGAGCGCCGACACGAGCGCATAATACTCGCGCTGGCGGATCGGATCGAACTTGTGGTCGTGGCAGCGTGCGCAATTGACCGTCAGCCCCAGGAACGTCTGGCCGATGGTGCCGACGAGGTCTTCCATTTCGTCTTGCCGCACGACGGCGCGCATCGCCGCGCTTTGCTGCGATTGACCTGCCGTGTCGTACGCGCCGGCAGCCAAAAACCCGGTGGCGATCCGCGCTTCGAGATTCGTTGGCTCGAGCACGTCTCCGGCCAGTTGCAGCCGCGCGAACCGGTCGTAGGGCATGTCCGAGTTCAAGGCCCGCACGACCCAGTCGCGATACGGCCAGGCGTTCTTGCGGAATTCGTCGTACTCGAAGCCGTTGCTCTCGCCAAAGCGAATCACGTCGAGCCAATGCCGTGCCCAACGCACGCCGTATTGCGGAGAATCGAGCAGCCGCTCGACCAGTTTCTCGTAGGCGTCTGGGCGGGCGTCGTCGACAAACGACTGGATTTCGGCGGGCGTGGGCGGCAGTCCCACCAGGTCGAACGATAAGCGGCGGATGAGCGTCACCCGGTCAGCCTCGGCCGAAGGCCGCAGACCGTGCTGGCTCAGCCGCTCGAACACAAACCGGTCGAGATCGCCACGCGGCCAGGCGCTTTCAACCGTCGGCACGGCGGGGCGCGTCACTCGTTGCAGCGACCACCAGTCGTAGCCGGCCCGGGCGTCGCTCGTGTAGCGAAACCGGTCGATCTCGGGCTGCCCCCAGGCGGCGCCCGACTCGATCCACTCTCGCAACAGCTGTTGTTCGGCCGCCGAGAGTTTCTGCTTGGGAGGCATGTCGCCCGCGGCGACCCGGGTCCAGAGCGGGCTGTCGTCGAGCTTGCCAGGAACGATGACGGCTCCGCTATCGCCACCGTCGCGCGCGGCATCAGCCCCCGTGAGGTCGAGGCCACCTTTTTTCTCCACGCCGTTGTGGCACTCCAGGCAGCGCCGCGCCAGCAGGGGGGCGATCTGCCGATCGAACCGCTCGGCGGGGTTGCTCGCCGGTTCGTCGGCAGGCAAGGGGACCGCCAGCGACCCGATTGCGACGGCAAACCACAACCAGCGAGGCACGTGAAAACGACGAAGAGCGCGGTGTAGAGGCATCCTCGTCATCTCAATCGTTTCTGGGGGGCGGGCATCGTCAGGGTGGTCGGAGCCGTCGGCAACGCCGTCCCCGATCCAGCGACTTACTCTGCAGACTATTCTGACTGAGGCCACGGCCGATCACAACTTGCTTTTTCGCCGCGTGCCGCGTGCGGTTACCCGCCGCGTGCCGGACAATTCAGGGCTTTTTCACGATCCACACGTTGCGATAGCAGACCGCGTTGCCGTGATCTTGCAAGTACAGTGGTCCAGCCTCGGGGCCTTCGGGCACGGGGGCCGCGCGCGTGCCTTCCGGCAGGCTTACGTTTTGCTGCACCACCACGCCATTGTGCTTGACCGTGATCGTGGCGTTTTTCACCTTCTTGCCGTTTTCGTAGCGCGCGGCCGTGTAGTCGATGTCGTAGGTCTGCCACGACAGCGGCGGAAAACACATGTTCACGTCCGGCGCCTTGATGCCGTAGATGCCGCCGCACTCGTTATCCTCGCCGGCCAAGCCAAACGAATCGAGCATTTGCACTTCGTAGCGCCCTTGCAGATAGCAGCCGCTATTGCCGCGGCCCTGGCCACGCGCTTCGGGCATGAAGGGCAGCAGAAACTCGACGTGCAACTGACAGTCGCCGAACTTCAGCTTGCTGGTAGCGCCGGCCGCCAGATTTCCGTCGGCCGTCAGAGTGCCGGGCGTAAAGTCGTTCGGGCCTTTTACCGCGAACAGCACGGTCGCGCCGGTCGGGGCCTTGGCGCCGAGCGTGGGGCTTTTGCGCTCGACCTTCTTCAACTCGGCCAACAAGTCGCCCGAGGGGTGATAAATCTTCAGCAGCCCGCCTTTGATTTCGCCGCGTCCCTGATCGCCGGGGAATTCCGCCGTACCGTCTTTCGTCTGGCCATCGACTTCGAATTTGGTGGCGCCGTCCCAGCCATCGCCGGGCAGTCCGCCGGGGTAAGCCACGGCGTGGAACTTTCCTTTTCCCAGCGCGATGACTTGCACTCCCAACTTGATTTCATCGCCGCCCTCGGGCGGCTTAATGTTTCCCGAGTATTCGCCTTGGATCTGAAAATCGGGGTCCTGGGTCGCCGGCGGGGCGTCGGACGCAGCCCACGATTGGCCAACTACCAGCACCAGCGCGAACGTCAACATTGGGGGCCAAAGCATGCGCATGGGAAGCCTCTGCCTGGGTGAATGCGGTTGCCACGTGCAAAAAAGATCAGGATTTCCGCCATTTTCCGCCGGCCGCGGATCGCTTGCAAGGTAGATTGCGAGAGCCGCGTTTGCACGCCACAATAGTCGAGATTCCCCCACGCGTGCGGCCCGGGCAGGCTGGCAGCACGGTGGGCCGGTCGCCAGCGCTGCTGTAACAGCCGGGCTGGGGAATCATGCAACCAGGTGATGGCCAACTTTGGCGAGGAGAGCAAGAGTGATGATGTCGCACATTCGCGTTTGGCTGGGATTCGGATTGCTGGGATTGCTCGTGTCCGCCTCGACGGCGCAAGCCAAGGTCGTTCCCAACGCACTGTTCTCCGATAACGCCGTGCTGCAGCAAAAAGCTAAGGTGCCCGTCTGGGGCACGACTGATCAGGCCGACAAAGTGACGGTCGCCATCGCGGGCCAGGAAGTTTCGGCCACGCCGCAAAACGGCGCCTGGAAAGTCGAACTGGCGCCCCTAGCGGCCGGCGGACCGCACACCCTGACGATCTCGCAGGGCGATCAGAAAATCGAACTGAAAAACATCCTCGTGGGCGAAGTCTGGATATGCGGCGGCCAGTCGAACATGCAATGGGCCGTCAAACAGAGCGACGGCGCCAGCGAAGCCATCGCCAATTCGGCCAACGACAAGATCCGCCTGTTCACCGCGCCGCGCAAACACGCCGATCAGCCACAGGCGACCGTCGACGCCGCCTGGACGCCTTGCAACCCCGAAACCGTCGGCGAGTTCTCGGCCGTTGGCTACTACTTCGGACGCGACTTGCAGAAAAAACTGGGCGTGCCCGTGGGCCTGATCGCCTCGAACTACGGCGGCACGGCGGCCGAACAGTGGATGAGCAAGGAGTCGATCGAGTCGCATCCCGACTTGAAGGACATGTCGAAGCCGCAAGGCGCCACCACGCTGTATAACGCCATGATCGCTCCGCTGGCGCCTTACGCCATCGAGGGAGTCATCTGGTACCAGGGCGAGTCGAACGCGGGCCGTTCGTACCAGTACCGCACGTTGCTGCCGGCCATGATCAAGAACTGGCGCGACACGTTTGGCCAGGGGGAGTTTCCGTTCCTGATCGTGCAAATCGCGCCGTACGAGGCCATCGTGCGCGAACCCTCGGATAGTATCTGGGCCGAAATTCGCGACTCGCAGCTCTTCGTCGCCCAGCAGGTGCCCAAGACCGCGCTGATCGTCACCACCGACGTCGGCGACGAGCGCGACATTCATCCCCGCCGCAAAGAGCCGGTCGGCGCAAGACTGGCGCTGGCCGCGCGGGCCTTGGCCTACGGCGAAAACCTCGAATTCTCGGGCCCCCTCTACGACAGCATGAGCGTCGCCGACGGCAAAGTTCGGCTGCGATTCAAGCACCTGGGCGGCGGGCTCGTGGCCAAGGACGGTCCGCTCACCGGCTTCACGATTGCCGGCGACGACAAGAAGTTCTACAGCGCCGACGCCGTAATCGACGGCGACACGGTTGTCGTCTCCAGCGACAAGGTGCCCGCGCCCGTGGCGGTTCGCTACGGCTGGGCCGCCTATCCGGTCGTGAATTTGTGGAACAAGGCGGGCCTGCCGGCCTCGCCGTTCCGCACGGATTCGTTCCCGATCACGACGCAAGATAAGAAGTAGCCGCGCTAGCGAAAGTTGGCCCAGAGATCGTCGAGATCCTTGCGCATGGCGGCTAACTCTGCGCGGACCTTATCGAGCTCTTCGCGCAGGGCATCGACCGCTTGCCGGCTGGCAAACTCGGCCGGCGCGGGGGCGACCGCGGCCGTTGACGCGGGCCTGCTGGCAGGCGCTGGCTGCTGGGACGTCACGGCCGCTGGGGCTGTCGCCGGCGCGCGATCGACGGACGTCGTAGGCTCGTCGTCGTCGGGTTGCGCGGCACCCACCGCGTGAGTTTCCGCCCGCAGCTTCTCCAACTCGCGTGGCAGGTAGAGCGCATGGGTCACGATGTGCCCGCGTCCCTCGGGCGAGAGCGAGATCAGCAGTTTCTTTTCCTGGAGCGACGCGAGCACGGGGCGCAGGGCCGCCAGGTCGGCGATCGGTTCCATCCGCGCCGCGCGGCCGCGCAGTTCGCCTTCGGTTTGCGCGCCTCGCAGCAGCAGTTCAGCCATCACGGCCAATTCGACCTTGTCGACCCCCAGCCACTCGTACATGTAATGGCGATAGCGCGGCACCCGGCCGCCGCCTTGCACCTCGGCCACCGCGCCCAGTCCCCGCAGCCGCTCGAGCGCCTCTTCGATGTCCTCGACTTCGACCTCCATGAGCGGGTACCGATTGTTCTTCTGGTTGCAGCCGCTGCGCAGGGCGTTGACCGACATGGGGTAGCCGTCGGGCGTGGTCTTGGCCTTTTCGACCAAGACGCCCAGCACGCGGCGGTCCAGGGCGGCAATGGGCTGCCAGCGCGGCGCCGCCGTTGGTTGCATTTCGCTCATGGTTCAAACCCTCCCTGGGATATCTCTTGGTTGGCTGGTGGCTGGGAAGTTGCAGGCAATCTACGTGGGCTCGCCGCTGGGCACAAGAACCCGTGCTCGCGTGACGCGCCGCGTGCGATTGCTTCTTCCCAGCGAAGTTGGCCCCCAGCGACCGGTAGCCGGGCGCGTGCGCAATTTGGTACAAAAGTCAGGTCTTAGCGGGCGGATCCGCGGACACCACGGTTCGATCCGTTGGAGAGTCACTTATGGAACAGCCCCTCCTGTCGCGCAAACTGCTGATGTTTGTGGACGACGTTTACGAAGACCTGGAGCTTTGGTACCCCAAGCTGCGCATGCTCGAAGCCGGCGCGAGCGTCACCGTGGCCGCCCCAGCAGCCCACAAGACATACGCCGGCAAGCACGGTTACCCCTGCCGGTCGGACGCCGCGCTCGAGGCCATGCGGGCGGCCGATTTCGATGGGCTGATCATTCCCGGCGGCTTCATGCCCGACAAGCTCCGCCGCGACGATCACGTGCTTGCGCTGGTGCGCGACTTTGCCAATGCCGGCAAGCTGGTGGCGGCTATTTGCCACGGCGGCTGGATTCCCATTTCGGCGGGCGTGTATCGCGGCGTTCGCGTGACCGGTTCGCGGGGCATCAAGGACGATCTGATCAATGCCGGCGCGCATTGGGAAGACGCCGCGGTGGTGGTCGATCGCCATTTCGTTTCCAGCCGCAAGCCAGACGACCTGCCCGAATTCTGCCGTGGAATTCTGCAGGTGTTGAAGTACTGAGTCGGGCCAATCGCACGGCCTTCCGGAGGAGACAGCCAGACGATGAGTTGGGACTTAGCGGCCAGCATATTGGGCGTTTCGGCAGTGCCGCTGCTGGTCTTGCTGAATGCGTTTTTCGTGGCGGCGGAATTTTCGCTGGTGGCCATTCGCCGCACGCGCGTCGAGGAGATGGTCAATCACGGGCGCGCCGGCGCCCGCGCGGTCAAACTGGCCGTCGACAACCTGGACGACGCCATCGCCGCCACGCAACTCGGCATTACTCTGGCCAGCCTGGCGCTGGGCTGGGTGGGCGAGCCGTCGATGGCGGTGCTGGTCGAGCCGCTGTTTCAATGGGTGCCCGACAACTTGACGTGGGTTGCCAGCCACACGTTGGCCACGGTGCTGTCGTTCGTGCTGATTACATTCATGCACGTGATTCTGGGCGAGTTGGCGCCGAAGGCCGTGGCCTTGCAACGTCCCGACGCCGTGGCGCTGTGGGTAGCTCGGCCGCTGCTGTGGTTTTCGTTTTTTACCCGGCCATTCATCGCCTTGATGAATGCGACCGGCAACGGCGTGGTGCGGTTGTTGGGCTTTGAGCCTTTGAGCGGGCACCAGATGGTACATTCGGTCGAGGAGATTGGCCTGATCATCGAGGAGACGCGGCGCGCCGGCGTGCTGCCGCGCGACCAGGCCGAGTATGTGCACAACGTGTTCCGCCTGCCGGCCAAGCGCGTCAGCGATTGCCTGGTGCCGCTGGAGCGGATGGCGGCGCTCGACCTGCACACGCCCGAGCAGCGGATTCTGGAAAAAGTGCGTGACGGCGCGCACACGCGAATGCCGGTTTACGAGGGCGACCTCGATCACATCGTGGGCATTGTGAACACGAAGGACTTGTTCCATTTGTTCAGCCTGCGGGGCATGGTCGTGTTGGACGACGCGATGTATCCGGCCATCTTTGTCGATCCCGAGCGGCCGATCTCCGAGGTGCTGCGGCAGTTCCGCCGGCAGCGGCGGCCAATGGCGATCGTGCGCGATCGCGCGGGCAAGACGCTGGGGCTGATCACGCTCGAAGACATCGTCGAGGAAATCGTCGGCGAAATCGAAGACGAGCACGATCCCCTGCCGCGCTAACGGCGCTGGCGCGGCGAGAATTGCGGCAACTGCTTACTGCCTACTCAGGGGTTGCACGTCGTGTAGGCATGCCCGGCGGCTGGAAGCTTGCCGCATTCCGCAGCGACAAGTTTTTTTCGCTTCTTAACCCGCTACTCTGCAACAAATTTCGCAGTTTGCGATTCTTTTGGCCCATCTGCTGGGCGAACTGGCATAACGATTGCTTTAGCAGTCTGCCAACGGTGTGAGGCCAACGATGGCCCGCCGACAAGCTGGCAAGCGTGGCCTGGCGCCACGATTTTCGTCCGGCAATTCGCACAATCTCGAACTACGCGTTTGCGTCTCGAAGGAAGTGGAGTGGGGAGCCTCGACAGAGTTAGCACGGGAAGCCTGGGATCTCTCGTGCTGGCACATTCTGTCGCGGACCTCGGGATGGATGATGGTTGGTTGGCTACTCCTGGTTCGCCTTGGTTCGACCGTCTCGCGGCGGTCGAACCAAGGTACCAGGGGTGGACCGAACGCCGAGACGGCAAGCGCAGCTCACGAGCGACCAAACCCAAGGTGAACCTTGCAGGATCTCTGGCTTCCGCCTAGCCAGAGGGACGCCCCAAACGGTTTGGGCGGGTCGCTCGTCGGCCCGCCCAAGCCGGGGTTGCACCCGCTTGGCCTTCGCTTGCGCTGGAGCGAATTCCTGAAGCACACCGTCGCCAGCCAGATCGCTGTTTACACGGATGGCCCGTGGACCTCCAGCGCCTCATGGCAGCACCCGCTGGGCTAGCGTCAACGGGCAATCGCCCGGCGCCACCGCAGGTCAGGCAATGTCGTCCAGGTAGCGAATCCGCTTGTTGACGTCGGTATTGACCGAGTGGTACGGGCGATACAGATTGCCCGAGTCGAACAGCGTTTGCCGCGTGTGCTCCATGTCGTCGGCGCCGATGGCGTCGGAAAAGATCGGCAGCAGGTACTCGATGCCGAGCCGCGAGAGCTTCATTGCCTGTGGATCGTAGAACGAAGGATGCACGAACCGGGCATGAATCAGGCCCCAGCGATCGCGAAAGGCGTGACCGTTGATGCTGTCCACGTGGAAGCCGGCCTCGTCGTTCCATTGCAGAATCGAGACGGCGTCGTTCAGGCCTTCGAACAGCATGTCGGTGGCTTTACCGCCCAACTGGGCGGCGTAAAAACGGTCGAAAGCGAGCGCGCGGCCGCCGCGCTGGGTGTGGCCGATTTTACGAGTAAAGATCGTTTCGCGGGCCGATTCGCCGCGCCGCGACGTGCGGAAGTAGTCGTCACCAATGGCCTCGATCAGTCGCTCGCGCAGCGCTTCCGAAGCACCGCTCAGCTGGATGTTGCCGGCCGGGTCGGTGGTTCGTTGCGTGGCGCCCAACTCGCGCCCCTGTTCGTCGACGATGCCTTCGCCGCAAACGATCACAACGTTTTTTTGTACGTCGTAGATCTCCTTGATGCGGGTAACCAGGCGGTCGAGGTTCAGTGGCTCTTCGGGAATCAGCACCAGGTCGGGCTGCCCGTAGCTGGCTCCCAGGGCGATAAAGCCCGAGTGGCGTCCCATGACCTCGACGATGGCAATCCGTCGATGGCTTTCGGCCGTGGTACGAATGCGCTCGACGCCCGAGGCCGATACGAACACCGCCGTGGCATAGCCGGGGGTCACGTAGTTGACCATATGCGCCAAATCGACTGGCTCGGTCGACTTGGGCCGCGCGTAGCGCCAGCCGGGAGTCGATTCGCAGGGTTGACGCACCCACTGGTCGACCTCGTCGCGGTAGTTGAGCCCCAGGTCGTTATCGATGGTTTTGGGCGCCAGCACCGTGGGCAGGCGGGCGCAAAGCGGCTGCAGGCCATTGAGCGTGCCGTCACCGCCGATGCAGATCAGCCCCTCGATGCGCAGCTTGTGCAACCGGCCGCAAATCTGCTCGATCGCTTCGTGGTCGTTCGGGTCGATGTAATCGCGTGAGCCGCCCAAGATGGTGCCGCCCTTGGTCGGATCCAGCTCGGGAATCACGCAATACAAGGGATTCAAGTGCACGTGCGGCACGCGCGGATTGAGCAGGCTGTTGAATCCCTTGATCAGACCGATGACTTCGATCTGCAGCTGGTTGGCGCGGGTGACCGCGCCGTGAATTGTGGCGTTCAGCGCCGGGGTGTCGCCGCCGGCTGTCAGAATGGCAATGCGTTTCATCGAGTGGAGCGCGGGGGATGGCTTCAGCGCGACGGCACAACCAACGGACGGCCGTTGTCGGCGGCGCCGATATTCAAAATATAGGGCACTGCTCGGCCGGCCCATTGGTCGGCGTCCGGATACGATCCGGCAGCATCGCCGAAGCAAATGCGGAGCATGTCCGTGTCGATAATGCCCGGATTGAGGGCCACGGCGGCCATGCCATCGGGCAATTCTTGTGCCAAAGCCTGCGACAGGCCCTCGATCGCCCACTTGGTTGCACAGTAAGGGGCCACGTCGGCCGCGGTCGAACGGCCCCAGCCCGAGCTGAAGTTGACGATCACACCCGAGCCGCGCGCCACCATTGCCGGCACAAAATGCCGAATCACGTTGGCCACGCCGCTGATATTCACTGCCAGCAAGGCGTCAAATTCCTCGGCCGGAACTTTCCAGAGCGGGGCGCTGCGGTTCATCAGTGCTGCATTATTGATAAGCAGGTCGATGCCGTCGGTTGCCCGCAAAATAGTCTCCGCCCAGCTGGCGACCTGGGCATCGTCGGCCACGTCGACCGCCTCGAAATGATGGGGCCCGGGCCATCGCCGCCGCAGTTCGGCCACCGCCGAGGCGTTCCGGGCGCAGCCGTAGAGCGTGTGTCCTTGGGCAATAAAACCGGCCGCCATTGCTTGCCCCAGGCCGCGACTCACGCCGGTCAAAACAATCTGCTTGGCTTTCTGCGCGCTCACGCCGTGGACTCCTCAAGCGATCGACTCGACTGCAACGGCAGGCATTTTATCCCATGCCACTTAGGGCAGATAGCGATAAAATCTGGGGCGTCCGCCGACGAATACACGGTGGAGGAATCACAGGCACTGATGGCGAATCTTCTGGCGGCATTGTTGATGTGCGTCGTGCTGGCGGCCAGTTGGCTGGCACAGTTGCTAGGATTGCCCGGCAACTGGCTGATCGTGATCGCCGCCGCGGCCTACGCCTGGTGGGGACCGGCTGACAGCGCGACCGATATCGGCTGGCACGTCGTGGCGGTGCTGGCCGGCCTGGCGATCGTCGGTGAAGTGGTCGAGCTGGTTGCCGGCGCGGCGGGCGTCAGCAAGCGAGGTGGCAGCCGCCGCGGCGCG
>CAZPED010000058.1:0-10833 GCA_964585335.1 uncultured Planctomycetaceae bacterium
GCAATCGTCTCGGGCCGCTTGGGCCGGGCTACTTCGGCGCCAGGATGCAAACGATGCGCTTGCCCTGGTGCGAGGGAGGCGCCTCGATCTTGCCGATGTCTTCCAGCTCTTTGATCACGTGGTCGATCACCTTGCGGCCCTCTTCGACGTGCGCCAGCTCGCGGCCACGGAAGATTACCGAAACGATCACCTTATCTTTATGCTGCAAGAACGAACGGGCCTGGGCCAATTTGAACCCAATGTCGTGCTCGCCCGTCTTGGGCCGCACGCGGATTTCCTTGATCTTGCTATGATGCGTGTGACCTTTGGCTTGCCGCTTCTTTTGCTGGTACTTGAACTTGCCAAAGTCCATGATGCGGCACACCGGTGGCCGCTCGTTGGGGGCCACCTCGACGAGATCCAATTCGGCCTCGCGGGCCCGCGCCAGGGCCTCGTCGGTGCTAATGATGCCGAGCAATTCGCCATCGGCAGAAATGACGCGAACCGGTGAGATGCGGATCTGCTCGTTGATCCTCTGATTGCGTTCTATACGACCGCCCTTTCAAACAGACTCGTTTCTTGCAATGTGCCCGAATGTACGGCTTGGTTCGGATGGTCCGGGGATCGTCGGGCCGCGGCGATAGCGCGCCGCGGCCTGGGGGCGTCACCGCCTCCGAACATAGAAATATGCCTGATTACCCGATTATCCGTCAACTAGTTTACACCAAGCAGCCGGCCAAGGAATGCCAGTTGCACGGTTTCGGCCGACCTTGCTGGCCGCCTCAGGCCCAGGCCGGCAGTTCCGCACAATTGGCCCGTCAGCCGGTCCTGCGATGTGGGAAGCTAGACTTTCACTGCGAGCTCTCCATAATCGATCCAGGAGCCACAAGGTCACATGCGACGTAGCTTGCTGGCATTATTGGCGTTGGGCGCCGGCATGTTGTTCAACTTGCTGGTCGATCAGGTTTCGGTCTGGCAGGCCCATGCCGGGCCAGGGCCCGCGGCCAGTCAGCCGCCCAGCCGCCGCCCCAGCCCGCCCACGCTGGCCGACCTGGCCGCCGGCAAACTGAAGGTTCTCGACCTGTCCTGGCCGCTCAATGCGGCGGCCGTCTACTGGCCGGGCGAGAATTACAAGCCGTTCGAGCTGCACACTATCGCCACGCTCGAACGGGACGGCGTGCTTTCGAAGGCCTTTTCCACGCCCGAGCATCTGGGCACACATTTGGATGCCCCCAATCACTTCGAACCTAACCGACCCGCCGTCGACCAGTTGACCGCCGACCAGCTCTTTGGCCCGGGCGTGGTCATCGACGTCTCAGCCGCCGCCAGCGTCGACGCCGACTATCTGGTGACGGTTGCCGATCTCGAGGCCTTCGAGCGTCAGCACGGAAGCATTCCCCAAGGAGCCATCGTGCTGGCTCACACCGGCTGGAGCCGGTTCTGGAAGCAGCCCGACCGTTACAAGAACCAGGACGTGATGAGCCGGCTGCACTTTCCCGGTTTCTCGCCCGAGGCGGCCCAGTGGCTGATCGACCAGCGGCAGATTCGCGGCCTGGGCCTCGACACAATGAGCGTCGACCGGGGCCTGTCGCGCGACTTTGCCGTGCACCACGTCCTCGGACAAGCCAGCCGATTTGGACTGGAGAACTTGTCCCAACTCGACCGGCTGCCGCCGCGCGGCTTCTATCTGCTCGTTGCCCCCATCAAAATCGAAACCGGCAGCGGCGGCCCAACCCGGGTGTTCGCCGTGCTGCCGTAGTGACGCAGCCTGCGCGATCCGTGGTGGCGGCTATGGCTTGCGATGAAAATCGAGCCGCGGCGCCGCGGCAGGAGCCTGACTCGCCGCGGCGCCTTCGCCGGGCTCGGGCACCACAATGCGTTTGCGTCGCTGGCCGGCACTTCGCGACGCACGTTGAACGTCGGGTTCGGGCTGCTGGGCTGCTCCGCGCGGAACCGATCCTGACGTTCGAGTGATCGACCAAGCCAGGCGTCCCAGCAGTCGACCGTATATCAAGATCAGCGCCGCCACGACCGGCCCCGACAGCAGCACCGCCAGGTAGGGCATTTCGCTCGCCACGGCGTCAAATCCCACGACCCAGGCTGCCAGCAGCGGCGTGCTGAGCAAATAGAACTTCAGCCAGGAGATCGGCGATCGAACGAGCGTTCTCAACACGGGGGGCGAGTAGGGCAACAGATACGATTGCGATTCGAGCGCCGACAGCAGCAGCGGAGGAAACGTCACCAGCGAGGCGACCAGGCAGGCAATCGGGCCAACCTCCAGGCTCAGCGGGTAGCCCAGCGCTCCGCCAAACGCCAGCAGCGAGAGCATGCCGAGCAGCGAGAACACCCAGTGATCCCACTCGGGCAGCGAGTCGTCCTGCGGCAGAGCGTGCCCGTCGGCGGTGTCGGAAACGGCCATTTCAAAGCTCGCCGCCGAGAACGATAAAGCGCCCAGCAGCAGCAACGTCGCGAACAGCCCCAGCAGAATCCCCAATACCGGGTTTGCATCTCCGGCGACGAAGCCCAGTTTCTGCAGGGCGGCCAGCGCCACCGCGCCACTACAACTGAGTCCGAACGACATGGCCGTCCAGCGCGAGAGATTCACACCCCGCCAGGCGTAGTCGAACACTCCGGACAGGAACGGCCAGCGGGTCGGCTTCGGTTCTTCGCGGTCGCGCAGCATGCCCTTTGCGCGGGCCACTTCGAGGTATTCGAGCTCGATGCTCGATGGCGTCTCCGGCTCGGCCTCCACAGGGCCGGGGTCGCTGGCCTGGCGCCATCGCGCCTCGTAGGGCGTCTCGCGAAATGCCTTGGGGCTAATATCGACCATTTGGTCTTCTGGAACGCCCCAATTGCGCGCGAGCGGAATCTCGGGCTCATAAGCATCGTCCGACTCGTCCTCGGGCGGCAGCTTCGCCGGTGCGACCGGCGCGGCAGGCGACTGGCGGGTAGGCGCTGGGCGGCGCGCCGCGACCGGCGCCGGGGTGCTCGCCGAGCGGCCGACCACGAACTTGCCGCCGCACTTGGGGCACATCACCTCTTCCCCTTGCTGGTCGGGCCGTAGCCGCAGCCGATTGCCGCATTGGGGGCAGGCTGGTCCTTTTTTCTCTGGCTTGTTGTCTGGCTGCATGCGCGAAAGCCCTCACAAGGGGCCAGGCACCAATCGTCTCAAAACCGCCAATAGCTCACCCAAAACAATGACCGCCATCGAGGCGATCGCCGTCACCTTGACCCGCCAAATCGTCTCCGCCTGGATCGCCTCGATCTGACCCGGGTGTTCGAGCGCTTGTGTCGGGTCGAGCCACAGCGGCCGGCCCGCGGCAATCCACAGCAGTCCGCACGTTATTACCACCACGTACAGCAAACGGAACCGGCGAAGCATGCGGCTGCTCGAATACTCTTACTCTGAAGCGCTTGCCGGGCCACGGCTGGGCACGATCGGGGGCCGGCTGCCACCCATGATAACGCGCCCACCGGGCTTTTCGCCCGCGGAAAACGAGCGAAAAAGTGCGCGGGGCCGACGATCGACGGGTCGAGCCGCGGGCCAGTTGTTAGAATTCCAGCAGCCTATTCGATTCCTGGCTTTCCGGCCCGACGCATGGACGGCATTTACCTCGATCACAATTCAACGACCCCGCTGCTCGCCGAGGTGGCCCAAGCCATGGCGCCGTGGCTAGGACCGCAGTTCGGCAATCCCGCCAGCCAGCATCAATGGGGCCGCCGCGCTCGCCGTCGCCTCGAAACGGCTCGCGACGCCATTGGCCGCAGGCTCGGAGCCACGGCAGACGACGACCGCATCACGCTGACCAGTGGCGGCACCGAGGCCAATCATTTGGCCGTACTCGGCATGTCGGGCGGATTGCTGCCGGGGGCCCCAGCTGGCGAGGCCATTATCTCGGCCATCGAGCATCCCAGCCTGGCCGGTCCCGCCGAGCTCCTCCAGCGTCGTGGCTGGACCATTCACCGCGTGCCCGTCAATCAGACCGGCGTGGTCGACCTCGAAAGCTTTGACCGTCTGTTGACCGAACGGACACGCTGGGTGAGCGTGATGCTGGCCAGTAATGAGACTGGCGTAATTCAGCCCGTGGCCGAACTGGCCCGACGCTGCGCAGCCCTGGGCGTGCCGCTTCACACCGACGCGGCGCAAGCCGTGGGCAAGATCCCCGTCGACTTTCACGCGCTGGGCGCGAGCGCCATGACCATCGCTCCGCACAAGTTCCACGGGCCGCTTGGCACAGGCGCCTTGATAACGCGCCGCAGTCTGCACCTGGAGCCGCTGTTTCAGGGCGGGTTCCAGCAAGAAGGCCTGCGACCGGGCACCGAGTCGGTGGCCCTGGCCGTGGGCTTCGAGGCGGCATTGAACGCCTGGCACGCTGACGCCGTGGCTCGCACGAGCCGCTTGCGGCAATTGCGAGATCGCTTCGAGGCTGGCTTGTCCCGAGCGGTTGATGGGCCGCTAGCGATTAACGGCCAGGCGGCCGAGCGGTTGCCGCAAACCTCGAACGTCGCTTTCTTGGGCTACGATCGGCAGGCGCTCTTGATGGCCCTCGATCTGGCCGGAGTGGCCTGTTCGGCCGGGTCGGCCTGTGCCAGCGGTTCGACCGAGCCGTCGCCGGTGCTAAAAGCAATGGGTTGCAGCGACGCGGCATTGCGCGGGTCGCTACGATTCAGCCTGGGTGCTACGACGACGGTCGAACAGGTCGACGAAGCCGTGCGGCGCATCGCCGGCGTGTGCCAGCAAGTGCGGGGCAATCGGGCCGGCACGTCCGCGAGCGCTGGTTGAACCAGCGCACGGCGGCTCGAGGCGCAGCTTCAGGGTACGCCCCGCCGAGAGTTCTCCAGTCTATCGCCTGCCAGAGCGGTTTAGCGCAGCAAGCGAATGGCTTTCACTTCGGAGGTGACTTCGCGGTGTTGTTGATCGAGGTCTTCGCGCCCCAGTTCCATGCGCAATCCGACCCGCACCTGGTGCATCAGCACGAGCATCTGCCGGTCTTGAGGTCCGGCCGTGGCGCCCAGCAAGTACACGCGGCGTGGGGGCGTGAAGTTCGTGCCGTCGCTCGAAGCGGCCAATTGGCATTGGCCCGTCGTTCGATCGACTAGCTCGCCGCGAAACAGGCAATCGGTGGTTTGAATCTCGAACCGTTGTCCGGCGGCAAGCCGGCTGTGGTCCAGAGACGCTACTTCCTTGTCGCCAGCGAAGGCTATCGTAGCCAGCGCGAACAGCAATGAAGCCGAGTGGCCCATCATAGTTGCAGTCTCCCAGTTGGCACTCTGCGAACGCAGAGAATCAAAGATGTGTACCGAAACATAGCTTCTATTGCCAGTGCCGGTGAAGACCTTTTGCGACAATCCGGCAGACACTATGCCCCGACCACTCGCTACAACCACTACAGCCTGCCAGCCTTCTCAATGCCAGCATCAGCCGCGCTCATTTCGCCGGGGAAAACAAGCTGGCGTCCGGTTGCGACAAGAATGCCAGCAAGTCGGCAATTTCGCTCTGGTTCATCTGCTTTTCCAGCCCTTCAGGCATCAGCGACTTGCCCGTGCGGCGGAACTCCTCGATCTGGTCGCGGGGCACGATGTCTTGCGCCCCCTCGGCGCGCCGCAGCGTAACGCTGCCAGCCGACTCGCCGGCCACGATGCCGCTGAACACCTGGCCCCCGGTGGTCACCAGCGTATAAACGATGAACTCGGGCGCGACTTGCCGGCTGGGATCGAACACGTCGGTCAGCAGCGTTTCTTTGGGCGGGGCGCCAATGCCCGATAGGTCTGGCCCCACGCGTTGACAACGCTCCGGCAAGTGATGGCAGGCCAGGCAATTCTTCTCGAACACCTGGGCGCCACGCTGTCGATCGCCCGGCTGCTTGAGTAGCGGTTCTAGCTGCGCGATGACCAGTTGTCGATTGACGGGCTTGGGCGCGCTCTCGACGAGCTTCTGCACGCGCTGCTTGAGTTGCGGATCGCGCACGGCCAACAGGGCATCGCGCGTCGATGCGTCCAGATCGACCAGCTGCACGCGGTCGCCTTCCAGCGCATCGAGCAACGCTTCCGTGCCCGGAGTGCCGCGGAGCGCGGCCGACACGATGGCCCTTCGCGTGGCGGTCGTGAGCGTGGGCCATGCCTCGAACATGGCGACGGCGGTTTCCGCGTCGGTGCCCCCCAGCGCGCCGGCCGCGGCCAACTGCACGCGCTGATCGTGTTCGGCGCCCAGCAGCTTGAGCAGTCGAGGACCCGAGTGTGAGTCGACCAACGGCAACGCCTCGATAGCAACCAATCGCTGGTCGAGTGAGCGCGATTGATCTTCGGCCGCCGCTACTGCCGCGACCGAAAGGCGCTCGAGCGCCGGCTGCGAGAGCCGGCCGCTCAGCGATTGGCCTCGATCGGCGAGCCCTTGCTGCAATCCGACTACCACCGCCAGGTCGCCAACCCCCACGGCCCGACCGGATAGCAGCGCCAGGCAGGACTGCAACTGTTCGGTGTCGAGGGCCGCCACGGCCGCGGCCTGCGATAGAAATTGCAGCTGAGTCGTCGACGGCGCAGCCCGCCACAACGATTGCTCGTCCAGCAATCCGGCCACCACCTGCCCCGACGACTTACCCAGGCTGCCGGCAATGGCGGCCGCGGTGAGCGGGTCACTCGACCCGCGTTCCACTAGCCCACGCCAGGCCTCGAGCAGTCGCGGATCGTCGATCTGGCCCAGCGCCAAGGCCAACTCAAATTGTTCGGCCGCGCTGGAGGCCAACCCTGGACGAAACAAGGCGTCGCGCACCACCGCGCTGCCAGCCGCCCGGGGGCCAGCCAGTCGAATGGCGTAACGCCGCACGCGAGTATCGGCGTCGTTCAATCGTGCAACCAGAGCGCGGTCGTCCAATTGCGCCAAGGCGTCGAGCGTCGCCAAGGCCTGCAATCTCACCTGCGGCAACTCGTGGCCGGCGGCCAGCCGCTCGACGAGTGGCACCGCGGCCTGATCGCCGCGCTCGACCAACAGCCGCTCGGCCGTATCGCGGCGCCAGCCATTGGCGCTTGCCAGTTGTTCGACAAGTGCTGGCGTCGCTAGTTTGCTGAGCGAGACAATTTCGGCCGGCGAGGACTTTGCTCCCGCGCGCACGATGCGCCAAATCCGGCCATGTCCCACGCCTTGACGAAAGTCGACGCTGCCGCGCAGCTTTTCGGCCACGAACTGCGGGTGCTCAACCCAGCGGCGGTAAAAGTCGACGACGTATAAAGCCCCGTCAGGGCCGGTGGTCATGTAGACAGGATGGAACCAGGGATCGCGGCTGGCCAGGAACTCGCGGTCTTGCTCAACGCGCCGCGAAACAAGGGCTGGTCCGTCGGCCACCAGCGCGCGGCGATGCACCAGGTTCGTCAGCGATTCACCGGCAAAGGCGCTTCCGGCGTAGTCGGGGCCCAGTGCGTCGCCTCGATAGATGTGCAGCCCACACAGGGCATTGTAATAGTCGGTGCGCTCGCGGTTGAACGTCTGCGGACGAGGGCTGATGGGAAAGACGCGGCCCGTGTCGGCCGGATCGGCAATATCGCGCACGCCCAAGCTGCTCAGGCGGGGATTGCGATCGATAAACGGCTGGGAAAAAACCGCCTGGCGAATGGGAATCGTGTTCCAGGCCAGGAACCGATTGCCCCAATCGTCACGGGTTTGCGAAAACTGGCTCTGACCGCTGGTGGCCTCGAACCGGCTGCCGTCGGGCAGGAAGCGAAAATCGCGGGCACGAATCGACACGACTTTTTCCGGCGGATCGTCCGGACGACGGACCGCGCCGTCACTACGGCCATTGGCGCCGTAGATCCAACCGTCGAGCCCCCACACCAGCCCGTTAGCGCGCAGTTGCTGGTTGCCCTCCTGAAAGCCAGTAAAGACCACGCTCTGCTGATCCGCGCGGCCGTCGCCATCGGTGTCCCTGAGAAACAGCAAGTCGGGCGCGGCCGTGACGAACACGCCCCCCCGTGCCGCCAGCACCCCGTTGGGAAACCGCAGGCCACTGGCAAACACCGTGGCATGCTCGTAATGACCGTCATGGTCTCGGTCTTCGAGCAAGCGGATCTGGCCGGCCGTGGGGCCGAGCGGGTAGTCGATCATTTCGGCAACGTACAGTCGGCCGTCGGCGTCCCAGCTGATGGCCACCGGGCTGTTCAACTGCGGGTCGGCGGCAACCAGTTCGACCGCCAGTCCGCTGTCGGCCAGCTCGAATGTCGCCCGCTCTTCGTCGGGTGTGAGCGGCGTTTGGCGAATATCGTCAGCCAGTGCTCCGCCCCACGACACGCAGACCAGAACAAGCAGCGCTACACGCGCGGCGAAGCCCCCATTCGACAAATTCTTATTCACTGCTTGGCCAACTCCTCAAGCATCGACACCACGGCATCAGCAACACGTTCGCCAGTGCCTTCCTCTACGTAGCTGTGCAAACCCATCCAGGTCTGATATCCGCCCAGCTCGTGCGCTTCGCGATTCGGCAGATAGCCGATCCAATCGTTGGCCAGTTCGGCCACGTAAGTATTCTTGAACGGCGACCGCTGCTTGATCTGCACGCCAAAGATCGTGAAGTACTCGGCTGGCACCCCCACGATCGCTACGTCGCCAATCAGGATCGCCTGCAGGTAGGTTTGCCGCGTCTTGCCCTGCTCGGGTTTCAGTTTTCTGCGGCTGGCCCGAAACACCTCGATGATGCCTTCGGCCCCGGCGCCCATTCGCGCGCGGCAATACTTCGACACCTTGTCGTCCTCGACGGTTTCATCGAACGTGCGGACCTTGAACTCGAACGGGCGTTTGACGGACACAAGGCGGGTCACGGCGTGCGGCTCGGCTTGCTCCAGCGCGTCGGTGATCGCGCGTTTCATCCGCTTGATCGCTTCGTCGACTGGCACCCCCGTGATATTGTGCGTCGACCCCGAGGCGCCCTCCAGAAACGACACCGTGCAGCCCAACGTGCTTTCCAATTCTTGCGCAGCCAGGCCATAGAAGCTGGGCGAGCGGACGCCCGGTTTGCGGGCGCCGATCGTGTGGGTCGAGTGGTTGTAGATCAGGCAGCGCAGCTTGCTGTCGGCGTCGCGAAAGGCCAGCACGGGCAACTGCGGATCGAAGGGGCCGGTGTGCCGCAGATAGTCGTCGAGCGAGCCACCCCACCAGATCGTGTTATCCGACATGAGCACGCGGCTGTTGGCGCCCACAGTCTTTTCCTCGCCGAGCTTGAAGAGAAAGTCGCAATCGCCCCCCAGCTTCACGTTGGCTTCGACCACGCTTCTGACAATGGCTTCTTGCAAGTTCTTGACGAACCGCACGTCGCGCTCGTAGCCATGTACGGTCGATGTCGTGGGGGCATGGTGCGTGTGCGTCGCGTTGATCAGCACCTGGCCGGGCGCGATGCCCGTCGCCTTTTCGATCTCGATCAGCGTGGGATCCAGGACGTCGCGTTCGACGAACAGCACGTCACAGGCCACGATAGCCACCTTGGGCGAGCCGGGCTTTTCGAGCACGACCGCCACGCTGCGCAACTCGCCTTCCTGGCCCGTGGCCTTGCCCGGCCCGATGCCGCCGCCGACGACCATTTCGTCGTCGGCCACGATCGGCACGGCGGCCGCCCCGCAGCGAATGTCGCCGGCCAGCGCCGCAGTCGCCATGAACCACCACATTGCGCAGAAACTCACCGCTCGCATGCTGTTCTCCTCGTCGAGTATCTTGTGCCGAAAGAGCCGCGCCGCAGGCGGCTCGCTGGTCACTGCTTGATCAACCAGATTTCCGAAACCTGGCAACCCCGGCCGTTGTCGCCAAGATTTGGCTCGCGGTACCAGCTCAAATTCAACACGCCGCCACGCGTCGCCTCGGCCGGAATGTCGAACTCGACCGGCCCGTAGGGCACTTTCTTAGCGATCAGCGGGTGCACTTCAATTGTTTCATTGGCCACGCAACGAATCTTCTTTTTCGGCCCGTCGCCGCCGTAGACCACCCGCATCTTGTAGTGCGCCTTGGGGTCGAGATTCTCGTAACGCATCCGGAGCGGCATTTCCAGAATCGACTCGGCGTGATCTTTCCAACTGGCGCGCATGGGGCCAAAACCCGCGAAGCCGATGCGCGACGATTCGAGCGACGCCGGGTCGCGGTCAAAACCCGGACCAACGACCAGGTGCGGCTGCGAGTGCAATTTGCCCAGGTCGTCGTAAAAGCCACCCGGTCCCGGATCGGTCCAGCGGACAATTTCGTCGATGCCCGCCAATCGTTCGGCGTCGGTGGGCAAGCTGCGGAGCACGGCGAACCGTTCCTTGAGCCATAAGCGGCTGTTGAGCGGAACGTCGAGCGTATCGAGTGTGGCGCCGCGGTCGACGCCAATCGCCTGGTACTTGGGCACGCTGGTTTGCATCTTGATGCTGGCAAACAAGTCGTCGGCCAGTTGAAACACCCGCTCGCGCCAGTCGACCGCCACATGCTGGTCGGCCAGGTCCAGGGTCTTCTCGGCCTGGTCGATGGCCGCCAGCACTCCAGCCTTGGCCGCGGCGCGCAACTGGTCCAGGGCGTGGTCTTCGAGCTGCGTCTCGTAGATCAAGCGCGCACGCACGTACGCATCGTAGTAGGCACGGTACAGGGCCTGTTGAAAGCGCCAGTTCTTCCGCAACTCGGGGCTGGCAGATTTTTCCATCGTCTGAAACTGCTCCAGCGTCGTGTAAACGCCTTCGTTGGTCAGCAGCGGGCCTTGCCAGTTGCGTTCCAGCGCCAACAAGCCCTGGGCGAATCCCTCGGTGTAGGCATCGCCAATGAAGTAACGGCTGAAGTCTCGCAGGATGTCGACCACCGGTGTCTGCGGATCCCACCCCAAGCCGCTCCACACGGCCTTGTTGACGTCGTCG
>CAZPED010000059.1:0-10814 GCA_964585335.1 uncultured Planctomycetaceae bacterium
CCGGATGGTCCCGGCGACCACATGAGAACCCAGCTGGTGCGCGACGGCGAGCGGTTCGTGCGAATACCGCTGGGCGGCCGGCCGATGAACCTGGCGTGTGATGCCATGGGCAAGCGGCTGTACGTGACCAACTACCTGTCCAATGCCGTGCAAGTGGTCGACGTGGCGGGGCGCCGCGTCGAGCGTACCTTGGCGCTCGGTGGCGCCGAGCAGCCGTCGCTCGCCCGCCAAGGCGAGGCGATCTTTCACGACGCGCTGCGCAGCGCCGACGGCTGGTATAGCTGTCACAGTTGCCACTACGAGGCGGGCACGAATGCCGTGACCATGGACACCAAGAACGATGGTTCCTTCGGTACCTACAAAATGGTGCTCAGCTTGCGCAACGCGCGGAATACGGGGCCCTGGTTCTGGCACGGCTGGCAGCAGGATTTTACTGGCGCAATCGCCAAAAGCCTCGCCGACACCATGCAGGGGCCCACGCCCAGCGACGACGATGCGCGGGCCATCGTGGCTTACCTGGAACAATTGGAGCAGCCGCCTCAGCAACAGCGGGGAGCAGACGGTTCACTGAGCGCTGCCGCCGAGCGTGGCCGACAGGTATTTTCGAGCGCGGCGGCCGGCTGTGCGCAGTGCCACCAGGGGGCGTACCTGACCGACGGTCAGATTCATGACGTGGGGTTGAGCTCTGAGTACGACAAGTATCAGGGCTACAACACGCCGTCGCTGGTCGACATTGGCAACCGCGCAGGCTACTTGCACCACGGCCGCGCCAAAGACCTCGACGAGCTGTTGCTCGACTTGCACAACCCGGCCAAAGTATCGGGCACGCGCGAGCTGACCGCCGAAGAGCGTGCCGATCTGGTTGCTTATCTCAAGAGCCTGTAGGCGTAGCCCGCCAAGCGCACGCTACACCGTGGGAGGCGTGGCGGAACCCAGGCCCGGAACGACCGGCGCGGTGCCGAAACCAGCCGTGGGTTGGCGCAGCGCACTCAGCGTGGCTTCGACCAGCTCGATGCCGCCTTGGCCCATGCCGTGATAGATGCTCTTCAAGAACAGCAGCGTTCGCTCGGCGGCGTCTTGAAATTGCCAGGTGCAGTTTTCGAAGTGGCAACTGCTGATCACCGGCAGCTGGCCGCCGCGATACACGATCAGGCATTTTTCGAAGCGGCATTCGCGGTACTCGTTGCCGTCGATCACTTCAGTCCGGTCCGCAATGGTTTCAGCCGTGTGCTGCATGGAAGTCTCCTGGCCGCGGGCAAGCTCTGGGAAAATGCGACGCGCACCTCGGCGTCGTCTGCCCGCAATGGTTAAGCCTAGCCCGCGATCGGCCGATCGCAAGGGGGTTCTCTCGTCGGGAATTGGCACATCTGGCTGGCCGCCTGCAGGAAACCTCGCCCTGGGCGCGGGGCAACGGCTACAATCGAACCAGGCTGTTTACCTGGCGAGCGAAGGGAACCGGAATGTTAGAACGTGTGTGCGTGGCCGCCGCGGCCGTCGATACTTGCCCCGGTGAGTTGACCGCGAACCTGGAGAAGATCGATGCGCTGGCGTCGCGCGCGGCGGACGGCGGCGCGCAACTGGTGTTGTTTCCCGAGTTGTCGCTCAGCGGGTTTATTCCCAATCATCCCCAGGGCGACCACGAGGCGTGGCTGCGCGAGGCTTTGCGCGCGGCTCGGGCCGCGGCGCAGCCGCTTGATGGCCCGGCCGTCGCCGCGCTTCGCGACATCGCCGCGCGGCACAAGCTGCTGGTCAGTGTCGGCATGCTCGAGGACGCCGGCAACCTGTTATTCAACACGCAGATACTGGTCGGCGCCGACGGACTGCTGGGCTCGTGGCGCAAAATGCACGTGCCAATGTTTGAAATGCCGTTTTACAACGGCGGCGGAGTGCCACACGTGGTCGATACGCCGCTAGGCCGCATCGGCGCGAATATTTGCTTCGACGCCCTGCTACCCGAGTCGACACGGCTGCTGGCGGTGCAGAACGTCGAGATCGTGCTATTTCCGTTCGCGGCCGACCCGCCACCACGCACGCCCCAGGGCTGGGCCGCCTGGGCCGCACCGGCGCTGCGGGCGCGCGCCCAGGAAAACGGCGTGTATGGCGTGGCCTGCAATTATGTCGGCCACGTGACCTGCGCGGGGGCCCGGCAAAGCTTTCCGGGCGGGGGCTTGGTGGTTTCGCCGCGCGGTGCCGAGCTGGCGACTTGGACCGCCGCCAGCGGCGAACCGAGTCTCATCCTGGCCGAACTGTCGGCCGCCGATCTGCAAGCTGCTCGGGCCGAACCCGAGTACTTGTACCGTTTTCGCCGCCCCGAGCTGTATCGCTCGCTTGCCGATTTTCCCCCGGCGTAACGTGGTGGGAGGCGGCCCCCCAAGGCGATCGCCTCACAATGCCGGTTTGCCGCCCCGCGCGGTCGTGCGATAATTGGATGCGTCGAAATGGACAGGGGACGAACGATTCCAGGGGAGGGGCGCCAGGCCGTGATGCGACTTGTAACCCTTGGGCTGCGCCAGTTGCTGTTTTCAGTAGCCTGGCTAAGCTGCGCCACAGCGGGCCTGGCGGCCGAAGCGGTGGCCGACTCGCCCACAGCATCTCGGCTTTCTACGGCCGAAGCCGCCCGCGCCAACGAGTTGGCCGCGGGCGTGACGATCTATCGCGACGCGTTCGGCGTGCCGCATATTCGCGGCAAGAGCGACGAGCACGTGATGTTCGGATTCGCGTTTGCCCAGGCCGAGGACAATTTCTGGCAGCTCGAAGACAACTATATTCTTGGCCTCGGTCGCTACTGTGAGGTGCACGGCCACCTGGGCCTGAACTCGGACATGCTGAACCGGGCCTTCGAGGTGGTGCCGCAGTCGCGCGCCGCCTATGAAAAGCTCGAACCCGAGTTGCAAAACCTGGGCAAGGCGTTCAGCCTGGGATTGAACTACTATCTGGCCAAACATCCGGAGGTGCAGCCCCGGCTGATCACGCACTTCGAGCCCTGGCACCTGGCCGCGTACGCGCGGCACATGATCCTCGAGCTTACTTACCGGTACACGCGGCTGTCGCACAACTACTTGCCGCGCTCGTACGATTTGGTCCATGCCGGCGCGGGCTCCAATGGCTGGGCCGTGGCACCCAGCCGCACGGCCTCGGGCCACGCCATGCTAATGGTCAACCCGCACTTGCCGTGGTTCGGGTTTTCGCAGATGTACGAAGCGCACCTGGTTTGCGACGAAGGTTGGTCGTTCACCGGTTGCACGATGTTCGGCAGTTGCATGCCCACGATGGGGCACAACGAGCACCTGGGCTGGACCTTTACGACCAACGAGCCCGACGTGGCCGACGTTTGGCGATGCACGTTCGACGATCCACAGCATCCGCTCCGCTATCGCTACGGCGATGGCTACCGCGAGGCGACCGAGTGGACGGACGTGATCAAGATCAAGTCGGGCGACAAGCTTCGCGACCGCGTGGTCAAGCTGCGCAAGACTCACCATGGCCCCGTGGTCGTTAAAGAGGATGAACAGCACTACCTGGCCGCGCGATTGGCCGGCATCGATTGCGTCATGCTGCGGCAGCAGCTGGCGCTGATCAAGAGCCGCAATTTCGAGCAGTTCAAACGGGGGCTGGCGATGCAGCAGTTTCCGATCATGAATGTGCTGTACGCCGACCGCGAGGGGAACATCTTCTACCTGTACAACGGCGTCATTCCCCGGCGCGATCCGCAATTCAACTGGAGCCAGCCGGTCGACGGCGCCGACCCGCGCACCGAATGGCAAGGAATTCACCCGCTGTCCGACCTGCCGCAGCTGTTCAACCCGCCGGCCGGATACGTGCAGAACTGCAACTCCAGTCCGTTTACGACATGCGACCGGGGCAACCCGAACCCGGCTAGCTTCCCGCGCTACATGGTCGAAGATGCCGACGACGACAAGCGCCGGGCGAAGATCTCGCGTCAGTTGCTGGGCGCCATGCGCGAAACCACCTTCGAGCAGCTCGAACGGGCCGCCTACGACACCACGATCTATTGGGCGCAAGAGCGCCTCCCCGAGTTTCGCCGCCGGTTTGTCGAACTCCAGCAAAGTAATCCGCAGCTGGCCGCCAAGGTGCAGCCGTATCTGGATCACTTCAGTGATTGGAACTATCGCGTGGCGGCCGACTCGACCCAGGCCACGCTCTGCGAAGCCTGGTACGAAGAGCTCTATGGCATGAACTACCCGGGCGAGGAGTTGTTGCCGCAGTTCGTTAAAGAGCCTGAACTTGAGTTTCAAGCGCTGATCACGGCCGCCGGCAAGCTGAAGAGCTGGCACGGCGACTGGCGCGTGCCCTGGTCGGCACTGTTCCGCACGCAGCGTACGCCCAACATGGTCGATCTGCGCGAGCTGCCGTTCGACGACGCCGAGCCCAGCCTGCCGTGCCTGGCGGCGCCAGGGCCGCTGGGCGTGGTGTTCACGCAGTATTACTCGCCCAGTATCAAGATTCCGTTCGTGCTGTCGCTCAATAAGCGTTACGGCCTGGTGGGCACCAGCTATATGGCCGTTTACGAGTTCGGGCCGAAAGTGCGCGGCGGCAGCGTGCTGAACTACGGCCAGAGCGGCGACCCGACGTCGCCACACTACTTCGATCAGGCTCGTTTGCTCTCTGAACAACGCTTCAAGCCCGCGCTGTTCGAGTGGGACGACGTGGTCACGGCGTGCCAGGTGGTTTACCATCCGGGCGAGCCAGTCGCCACGCCCGCGGCAACAGCGCGACAGGCAAAACCTTAGCCGCGCATCGCTAACGCACGCCCAGATTGCGCTCGATATCGCGTGCCCGCTCGTCGAATCCCGAGAACTTGCTCGGATCGGCCGGGGGGCGCATCTTGGTGGTATCGCCCCATTCGCGCGAGGCGTCGCCGTAGCCTTGCCCGCGCCAGTTCCAGTTCCAACGCTTGCAACCCGGGGCGATTAGCAGAATTGCCGTCAAGGTAGCCAGCCCAACAACCTGTGCGCACGTGGCGAGCGGCGGTTTCTTGGAATAGCGGTTTGCTGCGTCAAGCATCTTCTCTTCCGCGTTAGGCACGATGGGGCGGAAGTGTTGCAAAACCGTCGTGTGCTGGCTAGAGCAAGTTGCCGCCAGGCATGCTAGCAAGCCGCGCCCGCGAATGGGCACACTGGCGCGGAACGGCCCGAGCGCGGCTAGTGATAGGCCGCGGCCGAACACATTTTGCGCAGGTTGTCGGCCGAGGGGCCCCCCGAAAAGCGGCGGACCTCTTGTCCGTTGACCACGAACACGAACGTCGGAACTCCGGAAATACCGTACTTGGTGGCCAGCGATGGGTTGTTGTCCACGTCGACGTCGCGCATGTGATAGCCCTGGCGGCGCAGCTGGGCCACGATGGGCTTCATGTGGCGACACGGACCGCACCACGAGGCGTTAAAGAACAACACCTCGCCCCGGCGGCCCGGGTCGTTCTCGGCCTGCTCCTCGGCCAGTTGCTGGGCGCGAAACTGCTGATAGCTCTTGTAGATCACCACCGTAGCCACGGGCAGCAACATCAGAACGACACACGCGAGCAGCAGGCGCACGTTGGCATCTCCCCAATTCAGGACGTCCCGCCGCGCGTCACCAGCGCGCAGCAGCTCACCCAAACGCTAGCTCGTCGGGTTCGCTGCGCAGCCTGGCTTGGCCGCCATGATGGTCAATCAGCGCGTCTGCCGGCCTGGCAAAATCGCTACGTTGAGCCTAACCTGCACGCCTCCGAGTCGCCCGCTCAGCCGCGTCGCAGCTGCCGCGCAGCAGCGATTGTGCCCAGTAGCGACTCGTAATCGTCATTCAAAACCTCGTTGGAAATGCTCAGCGCCGCGGTCACGGCGTCGAGCGCGCTGGCCTCGGCAGCGGCCGCCACGGCTGCTTGAGCCAACGGCACGGTCGATGCGGTGACGACCAAGGTCCGCACGATGGCGGTCGTACCGGCCAGTTGATTGCCCTTGGCATCGCCAATGTAGACCCGGAGCACGTGCGTGCCGGGCTTGACGTTATAAGCTCCGCCGTCCTTGACGCCTGCCACGGGCGTCCCGCCGTCGATCGAGTAATAGACGGCCATTCCGGAGGGCAGATTGCCAATCACGTTATAGCGGATGCGAACCGGATTGATGTTCGGCAGCGCTTGGTTGACCCAGGGCGTGACGAGCACCAGCTTGGGCGTGGTGGGCATGGCCTGGATCGGAGCAATCAGGCCGTTGATCGTGCCGCGCGAGGCGGCTGCCCCGCTGGGCAGCAATCCTCCGGCGGTCGCGATGCCGTAGCGGGCCCAGGTCTGCGCATTGGTCAATCCGGCCACAGGCGCGCCGACCACGCCGCCGTCGCGCCCGGTGAGCAACGCAGGATCCGTGGCCGGCATCACCACCGAGTCGGCCTGCTCTCGGTAGAACACCTGGAAGTCGTCGCCGGCAACCTGATTGTAATCGTATACCCGCACGATGCTCCGCATCGTGTAGTCCGTGGCATTGATATTCCAGCGCATGTAGATGTTGGCCGGCGGAGCCAGGGTGTCGAGCGGCACCGGGCCCTTCGGCAGGGCGATATTCAACAGAAATTTCACATTGCGAACGACCAGCAGGTTGCCGTTGGAATACTTGTCTGCCTCGGGAGGCGACACGAGGATGTTGATATAGTTGCGTAGCAACGAGTTTTCGATCACCGTCGGCTGGTCGATTCCGGGAGTGCTGCCGTCGTTGCGCGGAGCCATGATGCCGTAGCGAACGCCCTCGATGCGCGAATTGCGAATCACCAGGTTTCTGTTTTCGTAGGCCTGCAAGTCCATGCCGCGGGTGCCTTCATTGTTGCGGTCCTGGGCGGCCTGGTTACCCAGAATCAGCAGGCCGTTGAACGTCACCCGGTTGGTGTGGTACGCGATCACTCCGGTGTGCGTGATGTTCCACAGCCGCAAGTCGGAAATGATCGTGGTCGTGGCGCCGGCGTCGATCAGATTGTCGCCCGAGATGAACGCCGCCCACATGCCATAAGTCGACATGCCGTAGGCTTCGTTGTTCAGAAACAGCCGTGAGGGGTTCAGCATCACGGTCACGCCCTGGCCGGGCTCGTGCATATCGGCGCCGCGAAACGCGGGCAGCACCACCGGACCGGTGTTGAAGTAACTGTCGATGACGAAACCGGCAAACGTGTTGTCGGCCGCGACGTTGCCGACCACCACGTTGCCGCCGCGGCGGAACCAGAAGCCCGAACCGCCCCGGCCAAAATCGGTACTGGTCGTCTGGTCGCGGCCGTCCAGGTGCGTTCCCTGCATGCGGATGGTGATGTTATTGGAAAACACGTTGCCGGTTTCCGAGCCATTCTCGGTAACCATGCCGGCGCCCTGGGCGTTGTAGACGACGTTGCGGTCGAGCAGTCCGAAATTCGAGCCGTGTACGTCGACGGCCCACTTGAGCGAGTTGTCGACCGTGTTGCCAATGAATTTGAACTGATAGCCCGTGTTCGTGGGATTTTCGGGGCCCATCAAGTGATGAAAGTGAACCGCGTATCGGGCGATCTGGTTCGTTCCGTAGTGGGTGACGTTGCCGCTCGCATCAAACGTGGTATTGTCCAGGTTGGCAAAGGCGCTGGTCCGCCCCAGATCCTTGAAGCGGGCATACTCGATGTCGACGTCGGCCCGCGCCGTGTACAACGTATGGCCGCGTGTGCCGTTGGGGTTCTCCGAACGAATGATCACGTTGCGGTTAAGCTCGGCGACGTGCGGCAGCAATTCCAAGCCGCCGCTCGAGTTCCGTGCGCCCAGGTGATCGTACTTGAGCGGGGCCGTCAGGTAGACTCGATTGCCGACGATCCGCGAGATCGTCACTTCTTCCCACTGTCCAGGCACCTGGTCGGCCAGGAACTTATCAAAGTCCGTGGTTTGGTATTGCCGGCTGTCGGGAATCACCAGCGTGTCGCCGGCGCGCCAGCCGCTCACGTCGCCATCGACCAGCAAGCTGCTGTCGCCGGCGTGTAGCTCGGTCGCCAGCCGGTTCCAGGTCTGATTCATACCAGCGCCGTGTACGTCCAGCATGCCCAGCACAATCAGCCCGGTGCCATACTGCTGCGGGTCGACGGCCAAATTAAGCGGTTGATCGGCAATCACGATCTCGGCCTTGACGTTGGCCGCCACGGGCCGGGCGACCGAGCCGATGCGCAGCATTCCGCTGGGCATCACGGTAATGGTGCCCACGAGCATCCGCGTATTGACCGACGGCGAGAACGTGAGCGCGCCGCTGATTTCCAGCGCGTTGAGCCGAACGTCGCTTTGGCTCGCGTAGGTCAGCGCGACGTTTTCGGGGATCGATACCAGGTCGCCCGCCACCGGCACGCGGCCGTTGGACCAGACGCTGGCGTCGAACCAGCTGCCGTTGCGGACCGCCGTCACGGTCGGGTGCGCGACGAAACGCGGAATGGTGTCCGACATCGTGATGATCTTCGTGTCGGTGATGGTCACGCCGCCGGGATCCATCATGTCGGCTTGCGGCGCGGCGCTCACGTCGACGGTCGCCAGCGAATCGTCGCTGGTGGCACTGAGCGCGAGCCGCAGCTCCAACGACTCGCTCGAGCAGAGGTGAAGCGTATTAGGTCTGCGCGTCCTGCGCCCGACCCCAAACGATTGGGGAGAGATCCACATGGCGCTGTCCCTTGCCTGGGTAGGAAATGAAGATGCCCCTTGTCGCGATGCAAAGCAGGGGTAAGCGAGCCGACGCGCCGTGAAATACAGTCCCTTGCGCGGCGCACTCTGTTCCTGGAGAAGCGGCCGGCTAGCCGGATGTGCGAGGGCTATTTACGTCCCTGTCGTTGAGCCTTTAAACTATCGCATCAGGAATTCTAATGCTACCCTAAAGTCCGTGGACTCATGAATTTATGTCGATGTTAGCTGCCACCAATTGGGGGCCCACGCGCGAGCCGGTTGCGCTGCCCTCTGGCTGGTGCCGCCGTTGGCCACTTGTGCATGGCAACCGCGCCCCGCGTGTTCGCGGTCCCGCACATCGGCTACGTTAAGACGGCGCGTCGGCGCCGCCGCGCGGCGGCGCATGCTACTTTCACTCCCCAGGATTGCCACGCCCATGCCCGCCTCGATGAGCACGTTGTCCAGCGCCGTGCTGGTGATTGGTTGTGCCCTACTGTCTTTGAACTCGGCCACGGCCGCCCCGCCGAAGTCGCGGGTGCTCAAGCACATCGTCATGTACAAGTTCAAGGACGGCTTGCCACAGGCGCAGATCGATGAAGTCGTGGCCGCCTTCTCGGCATTGCCCAAGCAAGTCGACACGATCGTGGCTTTCGAGCGCGGCACCAATACCAGCACCGAAGGCAAATCGCAGGGGCTGACGCACGTGTTCGTCGTCACGTTTCGCGATCAGCAGGGGCTCGACACGTACTTGAAGCATCCGGCCCACCTGGCGTACGTCAAGATCGTGCAGGACCGCCGCGAAAAAGTCGTGGTCTTTGACTATTGGACCGAGGAGTAACCCGCCGTGCCTCTCGGGCTGCGCCGCTTGTTGCTCATCGTTGCCGCTGTCTGCCTGTTGCGCGCCGCCACGCCCGCTTGGGCCGACCCGCCATCGCCCGGCCCGCTGCGCTTACGGGTACTCTCCTACAACATTCATCACGGCGAGGGGACCGATGGCCGGCTCGACCTCGAGCGCATCGCGAGAGTCGTCCTGTCGGTCGAGCCCGACCTGGTGGCGCTGCAGGAAGTCGACCGCGGCACGGCGCGCACGCGTCAGGTCGATCAGCCTGCTGAGCTGGCCCGACTGACGGGACTGAACGTCGCATTTGGCAGCAACATCCGCCATCAAGGGGGCGACTACGGCAATGCCGTGCTGACGCGCTTCGCGATTCGCCGCCAACAGAACCATCTGTTGCCGTCGCCGCACGGCGGCGAACGCCGGGGAGTGCTCGAAGTGGAAGTAGAACTGCCCGAGCAGCGCCCGCCGCTCGTGTTGCTGGCAACCCATTTCGATTTTCGGCCCGACAACGCCGAGCGTCTGGCCTCCGTGGGCACGATCGAAAAACTGCTGGCTGCCGGCGCGCCGCGGCCAGCCTTGCTTGCTGGCGACCTGAACGCCACGCCCACGAGCGCCGCCATCACGGCGCTGGCCGAACATTGGACCGCGACCACGAGCCGGGAGCTGCCCACCAGCCCCGCCGACAAACCGCGGCGGCAAATCGATTACGTGTGGCTGCGACCTGCCGAACGCTGGCGGGTTGTCGAAACGCGGGTCCTCGACGAGGCCGTGGCGTCCGATCATCGCGCCATCCTGGCCGTGGTCGAGCTCTTGCCGGCTCCTTAGTTCACTTGGCGGCGAGCCGCGCGGCGGGAAAGCCGGTGTCTCGCTGAGACGATTCGCCGCGACTCGACGCCGGCGAGCTCTTGCCCGCGCATTACCGTCACCGCCGATCCATCGGCCAGAAATGCCGAAACTGGCGGGCGCGTCAGCGCGTCGACATAGCGCTCTCCGTACAGCGGGGCGACGCCCCCTTGGAAGTCGACCCAACTGGCCGCGCGCAGCAGCCAGCGCGGATGGTCGACCCGGTACTCCAGCGTCTGCCGCCCCGGGCCGCCACTGTAACCCCAGTAGTGCTCGATGATGAACTCTTCGAGGCTATCGGGCTCCGCCAGCCGGCCTGGCCCCTGCGCCTGAGCGGCGAGCCGATAGCACTCGCCGGCCTGCCGCCAGGTGTAGGCGAGCTGCCGGCAATCGGTCTGGGAGTCAGCGATGTCCATCTGGCTGCGCATGGGCGCCGTCGAGTAGTTTTCGCCAAACCAGTGCCGCGCGACCCACGAGACCAACCGCCGCGGCACTAGC
>CAZPED010000060.1:0-10749 GCA_964585335.1 uncultured Planctomycetaceae bacterium
AGCAGCGCTAGGCGCGCCGGTCGCGGGGCCTTGTCGAATGCCATGGCCGAGGCGACGGTAACGGGTGCCCAAAACTCCACGCCGGGCTCGCGGCGCAGAGACTGCATGACGTCGGCCAATGGCTCGACCTGGCAGAGCGGCACCCGCAAGGCCGCCCCCATCGAAACCCGCAGCACGCGGCGACTGAAGGGATCGCAGCAGTGCGGCCCCAGCACCAGGGCATCGACACCCAGCGCGCTGCCGATCCGCAGCAGTGCTCCCACGTTCTCAGGGTCTTGCACGTCGGGGCAAACGGCCAGCGTAACCCGAGGGCGGCGGCAAATGGCTGCCAGATCGGCCGCGGGCTTGCGCCGGGCACTGGCGAGCACGCCGCGGTGGAAATTGAATCCCACGATTCGCTCGATCCAGGCGTCGGGCACCACCAGCACGTCGTAGCGCGCGGCCTGCGGCTGATAGGCGTCGAGATAGCTCTGGCCCACCAATAGGGCCCGGACCTCGAAGTCGCTTGCCAAGAGCCGTTCGGTCAGTTTCTGTCCTTCGACGACGAAGCCGCCGGTCCAACGGGTCTCGTTCGTGACCTTGAGATTGCGAAACGGATCGAGCCGCTCGTCGTCGAGGTTTTGCAGATGAAAAACCGGCATTGGTTCGCTGGGAAAGTACAGGGCGGCCAATCAAAGTTGCGGGCAGCTAGCACGCCGGTCGGCCGCGCCCGGACCGCGAGCATGCCGTCAATCTCCGCATAATCGATAAACACTCGTTAATCGTTAAAGTCAACCCATCCAGCCAGTCGATGCTGTCAGAGGACTCAGCCCCTTAGGCGGAGCCGCGTCATTGGTGCGTCGGTCAAACGGTTGATCCACCCCTCGGAAGTACCAAGGCCGTGCCTCGAAAACTCCTCGATCATCGGCGGTTAGGTTGGCTTGCCGGCCTGTGTGTGGGCCTGGCCGTGCTGCAAAGTGGTTGCAGCCGCCAAGTGTATCGCCTGCGGGCCGACAAGGAAGTGAAGTACCTGGTCTCGCAGAAGTCGAACGACGACCGCTGGCGCTTCGACACCTTCACGATCGGCATGGACCCCCGGGCGCGCTATTTCGACCCGACCGACCCCGATTGTCCGCCGATGCCCTACGACGACCCGGCATCGCACCGCTACATGCACTGCCTGGCCGGCAAGTTGGGCTATCCGTGCTGGCACATGAACGGCGATTGGTACCACCTCGAAAATCCGCGGTGGAAAGATCTGCTGATGCAGTACAACGAGGTCAACGACGACGGCTCGGTGAAGCTGACCATGAACGGCGCGGTGTGCCTGGCGCAGGTTCACTCGTCGGACTACCGCTACCAGATCGAAACCATCTATCTCTCGGCGCTCGACGTCAGTACCGAGCGCTTCCGCTTCGACGTGCAGTTCTTCGGCGACTCGAGCGTCATTTACACGACCCAGGGCAAGGCCACCTCGGCCGCCGGCGAACAAAACACCCTGTTCTACGGCGCCGCGCCCGGCGACTCGACCTACCTGTTGCACAAACGCTTTGCCACGGGCGCCGAACTTCTGGTCGGCTTTGCCAACTCGTTCGTCTGGCAGTTCACGGGCGACAACTCGAACTTCACCAGTTCGCTCTTGAATTTCAACCTGGTGCAGCCGCTGTTGCGCAATGGCGGCCGCGTGGTGGCCCTTGAACAATTGACGATCGTCGAGCGGGCCCTGCTGGCCAACCTGCGCGCCATGGAGCGCTATCGGCAAGGGTTCTACTGCGCTACGACCGTCGGCAACTCGTTTGTCGGACCCGTGCAAGGCCCGCAACGCCGCGGTGGCTTCTTCGGCGGCACGGGTCTGACGGGCTTCACCGGTCAAGGCGCCGGCGGTATTGGTGGCGTGGCCGCCGGGCAGTTCGGCATTCAGTCGGGAGCGATTGGCGGCGGCGGCACCGGCGGCGCGGGCATCGGCTTCGTGGGCGGTGGCGCCGGTTCGGCCGGCGGTTTTGTCGGCCTGCTCCAGCAGCTGCAGCAGGTCCGCAATGCCGAGTCCAACCTCTCGGCGCTCGTGCGAACGCTCGGATTGCTCGAAGCCAATCTCGACGCCGGCTTGATCGACATCGTGCAGGTCGACCAGTTCCGTCAGCAGATCGAGACCGCGCGGGCCAACCTGCTCAACGCCCAGGTCAGCTACCAGGTATCGCTCGACGCCTACAAGGCCTCGGTGCTGGGCCTGCCCCCCGACACGAACATCAAGCCCGACGACTCGATGCTGCACCAGTTCCAGTTCCTCGACCCCAAGACGATCGACGTGCAACACATGATCGACGACTTCGTCGAGGTGGTGGGTAAGCTGCCGCAACAGCCCAGCCCGGCCGACCTGAGCCGATCGCTGGAGCTGCTGGGCGTCCTACGCAGCAAAGTGGCCGAGCAGTTCCTCTCGGCCGGAGTCGACATGCGCACGCTCGAGGCCAAGAAGGCCGAACGCAAGGCCCGCATGGATGGCAAACGTGCGCAACAGTTCGACGAGGAGCTGAACCGGCTGGTGGAAAGTCTGGCCGACGTGCAAACACGCTTCGACCATACCCAGCAGCAACTGGACGACCTGCAAGCCGGCCTGGGCTCTGAAGACCCCAGTCGCTTGACCGACGGCGTCGTGGCCCTGGCCACGGGGCTGTCGGGGCTGACTCAGGAACTGACGCTCATCAAGGCCCGCGCCCGGCTCGAATCGGTCACCATTCCGTTCGTCGACCTGGAGTCGCATCGCGCCCTCGAGATTGCCCGGGCCAACCGCGTGGACTGGATGAACAACCGCGCTTCGCTGGTCGATACCTGGCGACTGATTGCCTATAACGCCCAGGCGCTCAAGGCCGGGCTCGACTTGACGTTCAGCGGCGAGATGGGCACCATCGGCAACAATCCGGCCGCCTTTAACGGGCAAACGGGGAATATGAAAGTCGGGCTGCGGTTCGACGCCCCTTTCACCCGCCGCGTGGAACGCAACGCTTACCGCAACGCGTTGATCACCTATCAGCAGCAGCGGCGCCAGCTCTACCAGTTCCAGGACTCGGTGAATTTCAACCTGCGGGCTCTGATTCGCACGCTCGATCAGTTGGAAACGAACCTCGAGATCCAGCGTCGCGCGGTGGTGATCGCGATTCGCCGCGTCGACAAAACGCGCGAGGACTTGAACAAGCCGCCGGCCCCTGCCCGGCCGACCACCCCCGGCCAGCCGGCCGAGCCGCCCGAAACCTTGGGGCCCACGGTGGCGCAGAACCTGATTTTTGCGCTAAACGATTTGCAGGGGGCCCAGAACACGTTCATGTCCGTGGTGTTGAATCATTATGAGAACCGGATGCTGTTGTACCGCGAGCTGGGCATCATGGAGCTGGACGACTGCGGCATGTGGATCGACCGGCCGATCAATGTCGCTGAGTGGCTGACCGAGGACGATTGCCCGTTGCCGCCGGGTGTTCCGCCCGAATGGCTGTGCGATGCCGACATCAGCGGCGACGAGTTGGAAGCGGCGATGGAAGGCAAGTCGCCCGAGGAGCTGGCTCTGCAGGATCCGGCCAACCAGGCCGAGAAGGATTTGTCGGAGCCGCGCGACGAGCAGGTGCCGGCTAACCCCGAGGGCGTTTGGAATCTGGTGCGGGTGGTCCGCCGCGAAGGCACGGCCAACGAGGAGAGCCAATCGGGGGCCGCCGAGGACGAGCCGGCCAAATTGCCGGCGGCCAAATCGCCGTCAGCCGCCAGCGGGCCAGGCCGGTCGGTTCCGGTCTCGTTGCCGCAGCCGCTCTCGGCACAAGTTGACGACGGCGTCTTGGACGGCCCCGTGCTGCGACGTTAAGTCGTTCAAAATTCAGGGGATTTGTAGCCTCGCTTTGCTTGAAATGACCCGTTCAACAGGAGACAATGAAACTGGCCACCAGCCCCGGCTCTGGCCAACACCCCGCAATCGACCTTCCTCGCCATCCTCCGGCACGCAGATAGGCAAGATATGGCAACGTCTACCAGGCAAGACGACCAACATACGTCCAAATTCGCCGCGGTTTTGCGCGCTCCGAGCAGTTCGTCCACTCCGCCCCCTCCGGTGCGCAATCGCCGGCGGATTCCACGCTGGCTGGTCATCACCGGCGTGAGCGTCGCCTTGCTCGGGCTGACGGCCGGCACGCTGAAGAGCACGCTGCTGGGCACCAGTAAGGTGACCACCGGAGTGCTGACCGAAAAGGTGCGGCGCAGCGACCTGATCGTGTCGATCGCCGAAGACGGCAACGTCGAGAGCGCGCACAACATCGACATCAAGTGCGGCGTGCAGGGCGGCGCCACGATCTTGTGGCTGATCAAGGACGGCACCCTGGTCAGTAAAGGGGATGAGCTGGTGCGGCTCGATTCCTCGATCATCGAGGAAAAGGTCAGCCAGGAGAGAATCCTTTACGAAAAAGCCCGGGCGACGATGATCGACGCCGAGAAGCTGTTCGAATCTTCCAAGATCGCGGTGGAAGAGTACGAGCAGGGCATGTACGTCCAAACGCTCAAGGATCTGGAAGCCAAGGCCACGGTGGCCAAAGAGAACCTCGAGTCGGCCAAGAACCTCTCGACGTTCACCGATCGCATGGCGCGTCAGGGCTACGTCACGCCGCTGCAGCGCGACGCGCAGCACTTCGCCGTGCAGCGCGCCCAGCTCGATCTCGACGTTGCCAATACGGCGATCGAAGTGCTCAAGAAGTACACCGCGCCCAAGACCCTGGTGGGCTTGAAGAGCACGCGCGACTCGGCCGAGGCCAAGGCCGCTTCGGAGCGGGCCGCTTTCGAGCTGGAAGAAGACCGCCTCAAGCGGCTGGAAGCCCAGCTGAAAGAATGCCTGATCATTGCTCCCGACGATGGCATGGTCGTCTACGCCAATGATGAAGCCATGCGCCGCCGCGGCAGCAGTCAGCTTTCCATGGTCGAAGAGGGCGCGATGGTCAAGGAGCGCCAGTCGCTCATCAAACTGCCTGATCTCACGCACATGCAGGTCAAATGCACCGTGCACGAATCGAAGATCGACCAGTTGCAACGCGGCATGCGCGCCCGGATCAGCATTCAGGGCAACGAGTACCAAGGCATCGTCACCAACGTGTCGAACCAGCCGGAGCCGTCCGACTGGTTTTCGGGCAACGTCAAGGAATACGCGGCCACCGTGGCCATCGAGAGCGATCCCCGCGGGTTGCGCCCCGGCATGACCGCCGCGGTCGAAATCCTGGTGGCCAACCTGCCCAATGTGCTTAGCGTGCCGGTGCAGGCGGTCGTCGAAAAGGGCGGCAAATTCTATTGCTGGGTCAACACGTTCAGCGGCCCCGAAAAGCGCCCCGTCGTGCTCGGCCTGAACGACAACACGCGCATCGAAATCAAGGACGGCCTGAACGAAGGCGATGAAGTGCTGCTGAATCCCCGCGCCACGGTCGAAGAGGCCCGCGAGGAGGAGCACGGCGAAGAGAAGGTCGACGTCAAGAAACGCTTCGGCGGCGACAAGCCGGCCGCGCTGCCCAACGCCAGCGCGGGGGCACCGTCGGGCGGCGACCGGTCAAAGGGGGGCGGGCGGCCAACGCTCGACTTCAAGGCCACGGACAAGAACAGCGACGGCAAAATCACGGAAGACGAAGCCCCCGATTGGCTCAAGGGGGATGTCTTCAAGCGGCTCGACTCGAACAGCGACGGCGGCGTCACCGCGGCCGAGCTGGCGGCGGCCCGCCAGCGCATGCAACAGCGCGCCGGCGGCGGCGGTGGTCCTGGCGGCCAGGGCGGCGCCCCGGGGGGCGGTCAGTAGGCCCCCACCGTATCGGCGCCGGCGGGGCTTTCCGCAACAACGGCGGGAGCCTCTCGCGCGTCGTCTTGCCTGCCGCGATCCTCGAAAGGTATCACGCTCTTGGGCTCGAAATTCTGGCAATCACTGCGTCTGGGCTTGAAGAGCCTGCTGCTGCACAAGCTCCGCTCGGGTTTGGCCATCTTGGGCATCTTGATCGGTGTGACCGCGGTGATTTGGCTGGTCGCCATGGGCGAAGGCGTGAGCTACCAGGCCCAGCAGCAAATCAAGGAGCTGGGCGCCAATAACATCATCGTTCGTAGCACCAAGCCGCCGTCGGACGTGACCCGTGGCGGCGGGTTTGTAATCGCCTACGGCCTGCTGCGCGAAGATTACGACCGCATTGTGTCGAACGTGCCCACGATTTCGCAGGCGGTGCCGATGCGGGAAATTCGCAAGGAAGCCCGCTATCGCGACAAGGTCACCGACGTGCGATTGGTCGGCTGCACTTCGAAGTACCTGGATATCAACAACCTGCGGATGTCGCGGGGGCGGTTCATCACCGACAAGGACCTGGAGCAGGCCGACAACCTCTGCGTGATCGGCTCGCAAACCGCCCACGAGCTGTTTCCCTACCAGGACCCCATCGGGCAGTTCGTGCAAATCGACCGCGAGTTCTACGTCATCATTGGCGAGACGGAGTCGAAGACCCCGTCGGCCGGCATTGGCGGCAGCCTGTCCGCGCAGGACTTCAACCTCGACATCTACATTCCGCTGTCGACGCTCAAGGTGCGCATTGGCGACATGGTCGTCACCTCGCGCGCCGGCAGCCGCGAGGGCGAGCAGGTTCAGCTCAGCCAGATCACGGTCACCGTCCGCGACCTTACCGACGTCGACCAGACGGCCGAAATCATTCGCACGCTGCTGCAACGCTACCACCCCAACCTCGATTACACGATCACCGTGCCCAAGGAGCTGCTGGCCCAGGCCGAAGTCTTGCAGATGATGTTCAATCTGCTGCTGGTGCTGATCGCGGGCATCGCGCTATTGGTCGGCGGCATCGGCATCATGAACATTATGCTGGCAACGGTCACCGAGCGCACGCGTGAAATCGGTATTCGCCGCGCCCTGGGTGCCAAGCAGCGCGACATCGTCTCGCAATTCTTGAGCGAGACCATCGTGCTGTCGGCCACCGGCGGGCTGTTGGGCGTGTTTCTCGGTTTTCTCTGCTATCCGGCCATCGTCGGCACGCGGGCCGTCATGCGGCAACTCTTTCCCGACGTCATCAAGGCCTTGCCCCCGAACATCCAGGAACTGGAACCGCGGATCGCGCCCTGGTCGATCATCGCGGCGTTTCTGATCTCGGTCGGCGTGGGCGTGATGTTCGGCTTGTATCCGGCCCAACGGGCAGCCAAGATGGATCCTATCGAGGCTTTGCGCCACGAGTAGCGCCCCCCGCCTGCGGCGACGAGGTTTTTCGTGTCCGAGAAGATGGCCGCCCGCATCATCGACGTCCGCAAAGACTATGTCCTCAAAGGAGGCATTACCGTCAATGCGCTGCGCGGCGTCTCGATCGATTTTCCCGAAGGCGACTTCGTGGCGATCATGGGCACCTCGGGCTCGGGTAAAAGTACCTTGCTCAACGTGCTGGGCTGCCTCGATCGCGCCACCTCGGGCGAGTACATTCTCGGCGGCCAGGACGTCTCGAAGCTCGACGACGACGCGCTGTCCGAAATCCGCAGCCGGTACCTGGGCTTCATCTTTCAGTCGTACAACCTGATTGCCCAATTGACCGTGGTCGAAAACATCGAGCTGCCGCTCTACTACCAGGGCGATATTTCCAACGAAGCCAAGCAGCGCTGCATCGAAATGGCCGAGATGGTCGGCCTGTCGGAGCGGCTCGATCACCGCCCCTTTCAGCTTTCCGGAGGTCAGCAGCAGCGCGTGGCCATTGCCCGGGCGCTGGTAAACAATCCGCACGTGATTCTGGCCGACGAGCCGACCGGAAATCTCGACTCGGCCACGGGCGAGGAAATCATGCAGATGCTCGAAATGCTCAACGCCGCCGGTAAGACGATCATCATGGTGACGCACGAACCCGATATTGCCGCGCGGGCGCATCGCGTGCTGCGGATGCGCGACGGGCTGCTCGAGTCGCACACGGCCACCGGGGCCCTCACCTAGTCGCCAGCGTCCGTCCCTGGCCCAGCGGCGGTCACTGCGGCCACTGGCCGTCGACGATGTCCTGCGGTTTCAGCTTGCCCGGGTCGACCACGGCGTACCGCAGCTTCTTGCGCTTCCAGGTGTAGGTGATGTGCGCCAGCCCGTCGGGCGTGCAAATGACGGCCGGGTAGGAGTACTCGCCGGGCTCGTTTTCGAGCATGGCGGCAGCCTGCCAGTGCTGGCCATCGCCCGACAGCGCCACGTTCAACGGGCTGCGCCCCCGCGTCGTGTGGTTATATACCACGAGCATGCGGCCGTCGCGCAGGTTGACCGCGTCGATACCGCTGTTGGGGTTCGGCAGGCTCAGGCCTTCCAGCGCGCTCCAGGTGTTGCCGCCGTCGCTCGACCACGACTGGGCGATCTGCCGCTTGCGCGACGAACGGCAAAGGATCTGCAACTTGTTGCCGGCATGCACGAGCAGCGTGGGTTGAATGACGCCAAAGCCTTGCGGATCGGCAACCGAGTCGCTCTTGGCCCAGGTCTTTCCCCCGTCGGCAGTCCACTCCATGTGCGCCTTCCAGCCGTCGTGCTCGGTGCTCGAAGGACACAGCAACGTGCCCTGGTACAACACCGGCTTATCCTTGATGGGGCCCAGAATGCCCTCGGGCAATCGCACGGGCGCGCTCCACGACTGGCCGCTATCGGCCGAGGTGATCAGCATGCCCCACCATTTCCGCGGCGAAGGGCCGACTTTATAGAACAGCAATAGCGGCCCGTCGGGCATCTGGTACAGCACGGGGTTCCAGCAAGGATAGCGCTGCTCGGGCGATTGAATGCCGTTGGCCACTTCGACCGGCGCCGACCATTTGCCGGTCTGGCTATCGCGGCGCGACGTCCAGATGCCCACGTCCGGTTCGCCTTCGTCGGTGCCGCCAAACCACGCGGCCACGATACCCGCCGGCGTATGTTCGAGCGTCGAAGCGTGGCACGACGGAAACGGCGCCGAGTCGTAAATGAACTCGTGCACCATCACTCCCGGCGACTCGGCCGCCGCCGCGGTGCTTTGGCCAATTGCGAAACAGATACCGACCACAATCAGCAGCAAACCGGCAGGGCGTCGCATTCGTGGGCTCGTCAAAGGCGTGAACTGGGGGAGGATGATGGCGAGTTGTTGTGATAACCTCCCCGCAAGCACCGGGCAATAGCCCACGACCGCTACTCGTGCTCGCTCCACACCCGCACGTCGCCCGAGTCGTCGAACTCGATGCGCAGCACGTTGGGGTGGCAACAGACCGGGCAGTCCTCGACGTACTGTTGTGACGGCCCGCCCGAGGGATCGACCGGAATTACGATCTCCTCGCCGCAAGAATCGCAAATGTAGGTTGCTTCGTCGTGCATGGGCTCTCCTGGCGGTCTGCCGCGCGCCTGCCGTCTAGCCCAGCGCCTTTTGCACGGCCTCGCGGGTTTTTTCCAGGCCCGTGCGGGCCACCAGCAGCGCGTCTTGATTCCAGTACTCGCGGTTGAACACTTCCAGCGAGAGCATGCCGCGAAAGCCAACGTCGCGCAGGTTGCGAAACAGCGTGTCCAGCGGCGCCACGCCGTCGCCGGGGAACACCCGATGCGCATCGGTGATCTCCTGCCGGTCGGGCTTGGCCGGGTAGTCGTTGATGTGGAAGACGTGCATCGCGCCGCCCGCAACGTACCGGATGCTCTCGTAGCCGGTGCCGCCTTTGTACAGGTGATACGAATCGGCCAGGATGCCGGCTTGCGGATGGGCCGCCTCGATTGCCACGTAGGCCACCTGGCTGAGCGTGTTCAATACGCGGGCAAAGCCCCACAGTTCGAGTTGCGGCGCCACGCCCTGCTGGGCGCCCAGCTCGACGAGCGCCCGGTAACGCTTGGCGATCGTGGGCAAGTCGAGCTGGTCGGCGTTCGACACTCCGGCCGGCGGGGCCGCCAGTCGCTTGGCGCCAATTTGCGCGGCCATGTCCATCGTGCGGCGGGCTTCTTCCAGGCCCTTGGCTCTCCGGCCCTCGTCGTCGACGATCCACTCGGCAAATCCAATCACGCCTTCGACCGACAGTCCCGCGTCGACAAACCGCTTGCCCAAATCGCGCAGCGATCCGCCGCCGCGGACATACTCGTCGATTTCAGACACCCAGGGCTCGATTCCCTGGTAGCCGGCCCGGGCCACGATTTCGATTTCGGCCACGAGCGGCAGCTTCTGGCCGCGGATGGTGCTGGTGTTAAAGCAATAGCCGAATGGTTCGCGGGCGGGGCGCTCGGCGGCCGCCAGGGGCGCGGTTTGCGCCGCCAGGGCCATGGCTCCGGCGGCGGTGATCGATTGGCTCAACATGGCTCGTCGCGTGGTGGGCATGGACATAGGCAGAGGCGTTCTCAGGGCATTTCAAAGGTGGGCGATTTTGCAACCCGCGCGGTCGTGCCGGGTTACAAACTGTCGTTGTTGTCGTGAACCGTGTTGAAGCTGCGCTGCACGGGGGGCACCTCGCCGGGGCGCGGCGGCGGGTCTTCGCTTTGCCAGGCCAGCGTGAAGTGCAGCGTTTCGTGCCGCTCGTCCCCCGACTCGTTGGCCGTCACGTGCTTGTCGATCAGCTTCCAGCCCAGGTTCAAGTAAGCATTTACTTCGTCGGCATCGGTTAGCGAGATCAGTTCGCGAGTGTCTTCAAGCCGCCGCACCGAGGCCAACACGTAGCACACCGCGGCCGGCTGGTCGTCCGTGGCTTCGACCAGGTATTGGTTGATCAGGTTCCAGCCGAAGCGCAAGTATTGGTTGGCCGTTTCGTGGCTCGTCGTTTCCATCACGCGTC
>CAZPED010000061.1:0-10725 GCA_964585335.1 uncultured Planctomycetaceae bacterium
TGGGTCAGCGATTGGTATCCGGAAATTGCCACTTGCGTCGACGACCTGGCGCTCGTGCGCAGTTGCTGGGCCGATGGGCTGAACCACGTCGGCAGCGTGTGCCAGATGAACACCGGCAGCATTCTCGGTGGCCGGCCCTCGCTCGGCTCCTGGTGTCTGTATGGACTCGGCAGCCAGACCGAGGAGCTGCCGGGATACGTGGTGCTGACCGACACGAAGGACAATCCGCCCGGCGGCAACCGCAACTGGAGCACGGGCTTTATGCCCGCCGCCTACCAGGGCACCAAGTTTCGCGACGGCAAGCTGCCGATTCTGCACATGGCCGCGCCAGAGGCAAATGCGCGTCAGCGCTCGAAGCTCGACTTCATTCAAGAGCTGAACCGCCAGCACCTGGCCGGCCGAAACGAGGACGATAACTTGGAGGCGCGGATCGCCAGTTACGAGCTGGCCTTCCGCATGCAGGCCGCCGCGCCCGAGGCAGTCGACCTGGGGCAAGAATCGGCCGAGACGCTGGCCCTGTATGGCATCGACCAGAAGCCCACCGACCGCAACGGCCGCAACTGCCTGCTGGCTCGGCGGCTGGTCGAGCGCGGCGTGCGCTGCGTGCAGCTGTACATGGGCTCGGGCAGCAAGTGGGACGCGCACAAAGACATGGAGGGAAACCACTCGGCCCGTTGCGCCGAAAGCGATCGGCCGATTGCCGGACTGCTCAAGGACCTCAAGCGGCGCGGGCTATTGGACAGCACGCTGGTGATCTGGGCTGGCGAGTTCGGCCGCACGCCGATGAGCGAGAGCGGCGATGGCCGAGATCACAACCCCTATGGCTTCAGCATCTGGATGGCCGGCGGGGGCGTGAAAGGGGGCGTCACCTACGGCGCGACTGACGAAATCGGGCTGTATGCCATCGAAAACCGCGTCCACGTGAATGACCTGCACGCCACGGTTCTCCATCTGCTGGGGCTCGACCATGAACAGCTGACCTTGCAGCATAATGGCCGCGCCGAGCGTCTGACCGGCGTGGCCGGCCACGTCATCGAGCCCATTCTGGCCTAGCGGCGGCGCCACTGCCGTTCCCACTGCCCCTGCCCTGCCAGTCGCTAATTCTGACCGTGCGCGGTAGATTGCTCGCTTTGACTTGCCCGGAGTCCCATCGAGTCGCTATCGCCATGAGCCATGCCACGCACCTGTCGCCCGCAACCATCGAAGCGCGCTATCTGTCGAAGACGCCGGGTTCGGCACGGCTGTATGCCCGGGCAGTCGACGTTTTCCCCGGCGGCGTGACGCACGACACCCGCTACTTGCAGCCACATCCGATTTACATCGAGCGTGCGGCCGGCTCGCGCAAGTGGGACGTCGACGGCAATGAATATGTAGACTACATCGGCGGTCACGGTGCGCTGATCCTGGGGCACGCCCATCCGGTCGTCAGCGAGGCTATTCGCGAGCAGCTCGCCAAGGGAACGCACTTTGGCGCTTCGCACGAAACAGAGCTGGCCTGGGGCGAGCAGGTCAAGCGGATGGTGCCCTGCGCCGAAAAGGTGCGGTTCACCGGTTCGGGCACCGAATCGACGCTGCTGGCCATTCGCCTGGCCCGAGCCTACACCGGCAAAGACAAGTTGGTGCGTTTCGCTGGGCATTTTCACGGCTGGCACGACCAGGTGGCGTTTGCCGTCAGCTCGCACTTCGAGGGCCCGCCTCCGGCCGGCATTCCGGCCGACGTGCAAGGTCGGGCGCTGGTCTGCCCGCCCAGCGATATCGCGGCGCTCGAAAAGCTGCTCGACGAGAATCACGACGTGGCAGCCGTGATTCTCGAGCCGACCGGCGCCACTTTCGGTTTGGCGCCGCTGGCGGCCGGCTTTCTAGCCGAGGTGCGGGCGCTGACCAAGCGGAAGAACGTGCTCTTGATCTTCGACGAAGTGATCACGGGGTTTCGCGTCAGCGCCGGCGGCGCACAGGCCTATTACGGCGTGACACCCGACCTGGCCACGTTCGCCAAGATCATTGCCGGCGGACTGCCCGGTGGCGCCGTGGCCGGACGCAAGGACGTGATGGACGTCATGACGCTACGCGAGGACCGGGCCTGGAATCTTAAGCATCGGGTGCCACACCAGGGGACATTCAACGCCAATCCGCTGACGGCGGCGGCCGGGCTGGCCACGCTGAAGCTAGTCGAACAGGGCGACGTAATTGCCCGGGCCAATCGCGCCGCGGCACTTTTGCGCGAGCGGCTTAACGAAGTGATCCGCCAGGTGGGCTCGAACTGGGTGGCCTATGGTGAGTTTTCGGGCTTTCACCTCTTCCTTAATCCGCGCGACCGGTCCGTAGGACTCGACGACATTTACGCGGGGCGGGTGCCGCAAGAGGAGCTCAAAGGCGGCGCGCCTGCGGACCTGCTCCACAAACTGCGCTGCGGACTGATTCTAGGGGGCGCCGATATTTTTCCTTGGCCCGGCGGCTGTGTATCCGCCGTGCACACGGAAGAGGACGTGGAGATTACGGCTGCCGCGCTCCGGCAAACGCTGGAACTGCTGGGCGGCAAGTCGGCGAGTTAAGCGGCCACGGACCTGTCGATTTAGCGGCTTTCTTCGATCGCCGCCTGCAGCCGCAGCACGAGCGCCGGGTCGATTCCCGGTGGGCGATGTTCGAGCAGCCAGGCCACGTCCTCCTTGGCACCGTCGCGCTCTTCGAGTTGAAAGCGCACCACGGCCCGCTGCCAGCGGTCGGGGCCACTGCCCGGTTCCAGCGCCAGCATGGCATTCAGGTAGCGCAGCCGGGCCTTGAAATCGTTGTTGGTCAGTCCGCGGAGGTTGCCCAAGATACGGCTGACGACCGCTCGCTTGGTCACAGGCGCCAGCAATTCGTCGGTCAATTCGATGTCGCTGGCCTCCTTGACGCGCCGCGCGGCCTCTTCGCGCGACAGCGGCTTGGCTCCCTCGAAAACGTCGATCAGCTGCGGCGCCCCCGCGGCCGGAATGTGCCGCACCACGAAGTGCCCCGGCAGCCCAATACCGACGACATTCAACCCCAGCTTGCTGGCCAGCTCGAGATAAATGACCGAGAGCGTGATGGGAAGCCCTTCGCGGTCGTCGAGCACTTCATTCAGGTAGCTGTTGGCCTTGTGGTAGTAGTCGCCGCGGCTACCGTGAAAGCCGTTCTCCTCGAACAGGAATTTGCGTAACACCTCGATCCGGGTCGCTTCGTCGGCGCCGGCCGGCACGCGTCCGACCAGCTCTGTAGCGAGTTGATCGAGCTCGGCGCGATAGGCATCGACGTCCACTTCGTCGTTATCGAGCCGGGCAACCAGCAGCACGGCGCGCGGGAGATCGATTTTTGCTTCCTCGCCTTCGAGCAATTTGACCAACTGATCGATCACCTGACGCTGATGCGCGGCGCGGGCCAGGTCGCGCAGACGCTCGGCTTGCTTGTCGAGCTTGTCGGCCTCGGCCCGCAATATTGTGGCGTTGAGAGCGGCATCAGCCGCCAGCGTTTCCACCAGCTGTGGGTTTGCCGCGCTGGCGGGGGCTGCTTCGGCCACGGCTTTGAGCACGCGATCGATGTCGGCGCCGGCCACCGTCGCGCGGGGCAATTCCCGGCCGATCTTAAAGCTCCGGAACTGAGCCTGCGTCTGGCGAAACTTGACCAGCCCCACCTTGCCACGGGCCAGTTTGTCTTCGGCCACCTCGACTACTTTTTCGTCGTTCACGTAGCAAGCGATGCGGCCATCAGCCGAACGAACCCGCAACTGGTTCCATTGGCCGGGATGGTAGTGCTTGCTCGGTTGATCGAACAGGATGGTCCACGATGACAAGTCGGCGCCGTCGAAACGAGTCAGCCGCAGCCGGCCGCCCGTGGGATAAAAGCCATAGTGCCGATCGCCACCATCGGAGCAGAATGCCAACCCTGCGGCGCCGGATTCGTCGTCCAGTTTCACGGCCACCCCCAGCTCATAACTGGGCTCGGGCGCATCGGCGGTCGACAGGCAGAGCGAGCGGCCGCCGAAGCCCTGTCCCGCGCCTTCGACGGTAATGCGGCCCGCCCGTTGCCGCCAGCGAGCGCCGAATAGCGGAGTCCACTGTCGCTCGTCGAGCTTGCCGATTGTCAGCCAGCGGGCTATGGGAATGGGGTTGGGCTTGGCCAGCAGCGGCTTAAGTAAATTGGCAGTGAGCGCGAATCCCAGGTTGGGAGCCACCTGCGACTTCATCGTCAGAATGCCTTGCACGCGGCCCTGCATATCGAGCAGTGGTCCGCCGCTGTTTCCCGGCTCAATGGGCATGGCCAGCTGGATCATCGGGCGGCCTTCCATTTCGCGCACGCCCGAGACGACCCCCGTCACGACGCTGTAGCGCAATCCCAGCGGACTGCCAATGGCCACCACGGCTTGCCCTTGCTTAAGGCTATCGGAATCGCCCAGCTCGAGCACTGGCAGCTCTATGGCCCCGATACGCAGGACGGCCAGGTCGAGCGCGCGGTCCGAGGCGTGAATCGCTTCGACGTCGAACTTGCGGCCGTCGGCCAGTTGCACGCGCACTGCGCGGCCGTCGCCAATGACGTGATAATTCGTGACGATCAGACCGTCGGCGGCGATCACGAAACCCGTTCCCAGGCCGTTCCGCTGACCGTCGCGGCTATCGCTGGTAATTACCGCCACGGCTTGGCGGGCCCGCTCGGTGAGCTGTTCCACCGAGGGCGGCGCAGGCGCGGGCGCAGGGTCGGCGGCTTGCACTTCGGCCAGCAACAACGAGAACAGAGCGATGAGCAGCGTGAAGCGTCGCATGGAGGCGTACTCCCGTGGCAGTTTTTTGCCCCGCCCTCTCGACTGCCTGCCCAGGTGGTTACTTGTCAGTCGTGAAGCGGCCGATCAACTCGATGAAGGTACCTGCGGTGTCCTTGACCACGACCAGCGCCATGCCCCCCGCCAGGCCGCCGGGTATCTGTACCGGCCCCTTGGCAAGCGGCTTTACGCCGGCCTTCTTCAGACGCGCGAGCGTGGCGTCGCCATCGGCTACGTAAATCGTGAGGTAGCGGTAACCGGTCTGCGAATGAATGAAGTCGTTATCGCTTTTGCGTACTTTGGCGCCGGGCACTTCCATCAACTTGAGCTTCGTCGCGTTTGCATCGTCGCCCAAAGCCAACACCCGAATGTTCAATTCCTGGCCGTCGGTCAAACCGGCGGCGGCGCAAAAGTCGCCCGGCACGCTGAAGCCCGGCAATTCCTTGAAGCCAATGGCCTCGGTGTAGAACTTGACGCTCTTGGCCAGGTCCGTGACGACGCTGCCCAGGTCGATCGTCGACTTGGCAAAAGCCGGCGCGTCGGCGGCGCGGGCCGCGGGCAGCAGCGAGAATACAAGCGTCAAGGCCAGTAGCTCGCCGCGCAGCATGGTCAATTTCATCGGGGTAACTCCGGATGGTTGTGGTTGGAAAGCTGAACCGGCTGACGATACGCAGGAAACTTACGACTTATTGCGCTGCCAAACTTCCAGCACGCAGCCGCTGCCGGCCTTGCCGGTGAACTCCTGGGGGCGGCCCTTGTTGTCGATGCGCAGGCAAATCGTCAGCCAATCGCCGTCGACTTTATAGATGACGTGATACTTTTTGCCCTTGTCCGGCCCGTCACCCACTTCGATGTCGAGAGCCTTGGGCGATTGCTCGGCGTCAAATTGGTAACTGCCGTGTTCGCTGAAGTTCACGTTGCCGTTCTGAAAGTGGTAATTCGTGCCCTCGACCTTCAGAGTGATTCGTTTCAACTGGTCGGCGGGCGTGGGCTTGCCGTCGGCCTCGAACGAAACGGCGCGCCAGGTGCCTTGCCAGGCGGCAATGTCTTTCTGATTGGCGTCGTCCGCCGCGGGCGCCACGGAGTGAATCAGCAACGCAGCGGCGCCAAGCACCAGCGCAAACTTTCCATGCATGTGGCAGCAATCTCCAGCGAGTCAGAATTCAGTGCTAAGCGATCTTTGGCCAACAGTATGGCCCAGCGGGCGCATGGTGTAAAGCAATCACCGCGGGCCAGGCAACGAGCAATCAGAGGGCGGCGCAGTGCTAAGCGATTACATCGCGTATGACGTGCCCGAAAACGTCCGTTAGCCGCTCTTCGCGTCCCTGATGGAAGTACGTGAGCCGCTCGTGGTCGAGCCCCATCAGCGCCAGCACCGTGGCGTGCAGGTCGTGCAGATGCACTTTGTTTTCGATTGCTGAAAATCCGAACTCGTCAGTCGAGCCGTAAGAAGTACCGCCTTTGACGCCACCGCCGGCGAGCCACATGGTAAAGCCATAGGGATTGTGATTTCGGCCCGGCGCGCCCTCACCCTCGGCAAACGGCATGCGACCGAATTCGCCACCCCAAAGAATGAGCGTGCTGTCGAGTAATCCGCGACGTTCCAGATCGGTCAGTAGCGCGGCGATGGGCTGGTCGACTTCGGCCCCATGCTTGCCGTGATTTTTTTCGACGCTTTCGTGCGCATCCCAGGTATCCTCCAGATGGCCGCCCCCGGAGTAGAGCTGTACGAAGCGCACCCCTCGTTCGACCAGCCGCCGCGCCACCAGGCAGTTGCGGCCAAACTCATCGGTCGGCTGCTGCCCGACGCCGTACATGTCGAGCGTTGCCTGGTCCTCGCGCGCCAGGTCGACCGCCTCGGGCGCTTCGGCCTGCATGCGATAGGCCAGCTCATAGCTTTGAATGCGGGCGGCCAGTTCACTGCCGCCAGGGCGCTCGTCGAGATGTTGCTGATTGAGCCGGGCCAGCAGATCGAGCTGCTCGCGTTGGCTTTTTCGGTCGAGGGGTCCGCTCAGATCGAGCACCGGCTGCCCCACTGGCCGGAACAGCGTGCCCTGGTAGCTGGCCGGCATGTAGCCGCTCGACCAGTTCGGCTGACCACTGATCGGACCGCCCCGCTTGTCCATAATGACCACGTAGCCCGGCAAGCTTTGATTGCCAGTGCCCAGACCGTATACGGCCCACGAGCCGAGCGAAGGTTTGCCGATAAACGTGCTGCCGGTGTTCATGGCCACGAGCGCCGAGCCGTGGGCATGGCTGTCGGTGTGGCACGAGCGCACGAGCGCCAGCTTGTCCGCATGCTCGCGAACGCGTGGGAAGTAATCCGATATCATCAGCCCGCTCTGGCCGCCAGGGCGGAACTCGCGCCAAGCCGGCGTGAGGAAGCCCATCTTACGATTGCCCGAGTTGGTGAACTGCTTATCGGGGGGCAATGACTGTCCGGCATACTTCCGCAGCGAGGGCTTGTAATCGAACGTGTCGACGTGGCTCGGGCCGCCATTCATCATCAGGAAGATGCAACTGCGAGCCTTGACCTTGAAGTGCGAGGGCCGGGCCGAGAGCGGATTGTCGCCGCCCGCGGCGGTCGCGGCCTGGGCATGGCGGTCGAAAAAGCCATCGCCCTCGAGCAGGCTCGACAGGGCCAGCCCGGCAAAGCCAGCCCCCATTTCCCACACGAACTCGCGCCGGGAGAGACCGCAAGGGAACCGGCGAGCGGCGGCATGGTTCGCGGGCAGTGGGTCGCGTTTCGGGCGATCAGTCGACATAGATAAACTCGTTCAGGTTCAGCAGGACGTGACAAAGTGACTGCAACGTCTGTTGAGCCACGTCGGCCTGCGGCGTGACCGCGGCAAGATTCTCACGCTGGGTTTGCAGGTGGTCCAGCGCGGCCTCGACTTCCTGATCGCGCGGAGCGCGGCCAAACGCCAACCACCAGGCCCGGTCAATCCGAGCGCGGGTATCGCTGCCGGCCTCCGAGGCCACCCGGGCAGCAAAGGCTCGGCTTTGCTCGTGGACGAATTCATTGTTCAGCAGAGCCAGGGCCTGAGGAGCGACAATCGAAACGTTGCGCTGACTGCACGGTTGCGTGGTATCGGCAAAATCGAACGTGGTCAGCAGCGGCAGCAGGAGCGAGCGTTTAGTCATCATGTAAATGGTGCGGCGGCGTTGCTCCTCCGAAGACGACTCGCCCCAGTCGGCGCCTTTTTTCGAAAGTCCTTCGAGGGCATCTTTCGTGGCTGTCGGAAAAAAACTGGGGCCGCCGGCCTTAAGATTCAACTGGCCGCTGACAGTCAGCATTGCATCGCGCAAGGGCTCCGATTCGAGCCGCCGACGCTCGGCCCGCCACCAGAGCTCGTTGGAGAAGTCGGCCCGCGCATACTCGGCCTGCTGAGGATGCACTGAGTCCATCTGATACGAACTCGACATTAGGATCTGCTTGTGCAGAGCCTTAAGCCGCCAGCCGCCGGCCATCAACTCGCTCGCCAGGTAATCGAGCAGTTCAGGATGCGTGGGTGCAGAGCCCATCGTGCCAAAGTTGTCGGGCGTACGCACCAGGCCTTGGCCAAAGTGATGCTGCCAGAGACGGTTGACCATCACCCGCGCCGTGAGCGGATTGCGGCGGTCGACGATCCACTGCGCCAATTGCGTGCGGCGACCGCTGGTCTTGGCGCCACCGGGGGCGGGCTCAACCGCACGCGACACGGCCGGCAACATCGACAGGTAGCCCGGCGGCACGACGTCGCCGGCGCGGGTCGGCTCGCCGCTGGCCAGCAACTGTACCGCCGGCGGGGTGGGCCCTGCGTCGGTGTACGCCAACAGCGGGCCCTCGGCCTGCTTGCCGCCAATGAAAAAGTTCAACAGCGCGTAATAGTCCTTCTGCGGAATCGGGTCGAACTTATGGTCGTGGCAGCGGGCGCACTTGAGCGTGACGGCCAGGAAAGCCGTGCTCGTGGCATGCATCAGATCGTCGAGCTGCTCGTACTTGTATTTGAGCGGGTCGTTTGGCTCATCGTCGAATGTGCCCACGCGCAAGAAGCCCGTGGCGATACGGGTCGCGTCGGTGGCGTCGGGCAATTCGTCGCCGGCCAGTTGCTCCCAGACAAACCGATCATAGGGTTTGTCATCGTTGATTGACTGGATGACCCAGTCGCGATACTGCCAGGCGTTGGGCTTCAGCGCGTCGCGTTCGTAGCCGTTAGTTTCGGCGAATCGCACCAGGTCGAGCCAGTAGCGCGCCCAGCGCTCGCCAAAGTGTGGGCTGGCCAGCAACCGGTCGACCAAACGCTCGTAAGCCGTGGGGCTGTCGTCGGCCACAAAGGCCTGGACGTCGTCCGGCGACGGCGGCAGCCCCCACAGATCGAAATACACCCGGCGGATGAGTTTGGCCCGTGAGACGGGCATGGCCGGCGCCCACCCCTGCCCTTCGAGCCGGCTCAAAATGAAGCGGTCGATAGCCGTGCGGGCCCAGGCTTCGTTCTTGACAGCCGGCAGCGCGGGACGCACCACGGGGGCCGTGGACCAAAGGTCGGTTGCCGACTCGTGTTCACCGGCGTGCAATTGGGCGAGCGAAGCCAAGAGCGCGAGCAAACAAACGGCCGGCGGCCAGACATTGCGTACAAGAGCGACTCGTCGCGTCGATCGATTGCGCATGCTTGTTGGGCCCCACGATGCTGGAATGACCGATACCAGTGTAAGCGCGATGGGGCGGGGGTTCAATTACGCGCGTCCGGCGACGTCGAAGCCGAACCGTGCGCGATTGTCTGGCGGGGGTCAACCAGTAGCCAGGCGACGGCCCCGATTGAGTACGTGACGACCGATAAAACAAACGAACTGGGCCAGCCGTAACTCTCAGCCAGCCGCGGCACGAGCGAGGCGGCGACGGCCGCGCCAAAATTGCCGCACATGTTCGCGGCGCCCAGCACCGTGCCGGCCCACGAGCCGCCAATATCCTGGTACGTGGCCCACATCGGGCCCAGAGCCAGGTCGCCAAAGAAGCTTGCCAAGATGAGCAGCACGATGATTGAGTCAACGCTGTCGGACATGTAACAGCCTACGTACAGCAACGCTGCTCCGCCATACGAAATGGCTCCTGGCAGGCGACGCCCCCAGACCAGGCCGGTGCGGCGAACGAGAAAGTCGGTGGCCACCCCGCCGGCCAGGCAACCCGCCATGCCGGCGCCGGCCACGCAGCTGGTAATAAACCCGGCGTCGACTTCGGTGCGACCATGAACCTTGATCAAGAACGTGGGTAGCAGCGTGCCCACGAAAATCCAGCCCACATTGACTGAGAAATTCAACACCGACAAATACCAGAGGCTGGGATTCTTGAGCAGCTCCAGCACGGGAATCGGCCCTCGCGCGAGCGTGCGAGTGTCGGCGCCGGCGGGTTCGGCCGCTTCGATAAGTTCCCTCTCGGCGGCATTGCAGCTGGCGTGCAGTCGCGGCTCGTCGCGAAACCAGCGCCAAAAGGCAACCGCGCCGCCCAGTCCCAACACACCGTACAAGACGAACACGGGGCGCCACTGGCCCGATTGAAATCCGGCCTTAGTCACGCACCACATCAGCACCGAAGTGAGCGCGGGGGCCAAGACGGCGCCGGCCCGACCGCCCAGCGACACGGCGCTATTGGCCACGCCGCGATTGGTAAAGGGGATCCAGCGGCGCAGGCAGCTGGCCGTCGTGGCATACGCTCCGGCCTGGCCAATGCCTAGCAGTCCGCGCATCACAAGCAATGAAACCAGCCCCGACACGGCCCCCATGCCGGCAATGGCCAGCGACCAGGCAATGACGTAAAGCGAGAGCGCGCGCCGGCCGCCCCAGCGATCTCCCAGCCAGCCGGCAGGAATTTGAAAGAGCGCATAGCACCAGAAAAACACCGCCACGGCGTCGGCAACGCGTTTGATCTCGAGGTCGAGATCGCGGCAAGGCTCGTCTCGGAGCCGGACAAGCTCGCC
>CAZPED010000062.1:0-10715 GCA_964585335.1 uncultured Planctomycetaceae bacterium
GTAGCCGTTCAGCCATCGCCCTGGTTTGCTTGAGCACCAGCGTACTGTTCATCATGAACAATGCTTGCGGGGCCACGGTGGTCGTCGGCCGATGGCCGTTCATCGTGCTGGGATCGGCAAAATCGAACGCCGAGAACACGTCGAAAACCGCGCTGCGAATCACGGGCAAATAAACCGAGCGGCGGCCGTTTTCGTACTTCACGTCGTTCACCGAGGCCGTGCTGGTCACATACGTGTGGTTGGCGTTGGCGAGCAGCGTACCGCCCATCGACAGGTCCATCTGCCCGCCGCAAGCCACGAGCGCGTCGCGAATCGCCTCGGCCTCGAGCCGCCGGCGATTCATTCGCCACAGCAGCCGATTCTCGGGATCCGCGGCGGCCGCGGCCGCGTCGTAACGGGTGCTCATCTGATAAGCGCTCGACAGCATGATCTGCCGATGCAGCGACTTGAGCGACCAACCCGAGTCGACCAGGCGCAGAGCCAGCCAGTCGAGTAGCGGCTGGTTGTCGGGCTGTTCGCCCAGTTTGCCAAAGTTGTCGGGAGAGCGCACCAACCCCTCGCCAAAATGCCCCTGCCAGATGCGGTTGGCCATGACACGGCTGGTTAGCGGGTGATCGGCGCGCGAAAGCCAGTTGGCCAATTCGACGCGGCCGCTTTGATCGTTGGCAATCGCGTCAGCGGACGACGTGGACTGCAGCACTTGCGGAAACCCGCGCGGCACTTCGTCCCCCTGCGTCAAGTGATTGCCGCGCAGGTGCACCCGCAAATTCTGCGGCGCGCGCGAGGCCACGGCCAAGGTGCGGGGCACGTTAGGCTTCGACTTTTCCAGCTGGGTCAACCGCTCTTTGATGGCGGCCAGCGCCATCTCGCTGGCCCCGTTCTTCTGCTGCTCCTTCATGTCGGCCGACAGCCGGTTCGATTCTTCCTCGTGGGCCTTGAGCCGCGCGACCTCGTCGCTCGTGCCCAGTAGCTGCTCCGACCACATCGCGACCACGGTGAAATTCTCCATGGTCTTGGTGCTTTTGAAGATGCCGGCCAGGGCGTAATAGTCGCTGGTGGGCAGCGGGTCGTACTTGTGGTCGTGGCAGCGCGCGCAGCCGAGCGTCAGCCCCATGAACGCCCGGCCGATGGTATCGACTTGCTCGTCGATGATGTCCATCTCCATCTTCACCGGGTCGTCTTCGGCCAGCATCTTCGGGCCGAGCACCAGGAAGGCCGTGGCCACGAGCTGATCGTAGCGCGTGGCGTCGTCGGCAGCGGGCAACAGGTCGCCGGCCAGCTGTTGGCGTATGAACTGGTCGTACGGCAGATCGCGATTGAACGCGCGAATCACGTAATCGCGATAACGCCAGGCGTGGGCCATGGCCATGTTTTCGTCCATGCCGTTCGAATCGGCATAGCGGGCAATATCGAGCCAGTGCCGGCCCCAGCGCTCGCCGTAGCGCGGCGACGCCAGCAGCCGATCGACCACGCGGGCAAATGCCTCGGGCGATTGGTCGGCCAAGAAAGCCTCGACTTCCTCGATCGAGGGCGGCAAGCCGTGCAAATCGAACGTGGCTCTGCGAATCAGCGATCGCTTGTCGGCCGCGGGAGCCGGCTGCAGGTTGCGCGCCTCGAGCGGCGCCAGCACAAAGCGATCGAGGGACGATTGGCACCAGCCCGGGTTGCGCACTTGCGGAATCTCGGGCTCGCGCGGCGGCCTGAAGGCCCAGAAGTTGCGGTCCTCGTCGGTCAGCGTGAAGCCAGCGTTGGGCTTGCGCAGCGGAACGTCGTCCTTGGTCTCAGGCCACGGCGCGCCGGCAGCCACCCAGGCCGTGAGGTCGGCGATCTCCTGCGCCGGCATTTTCGACTTGGGAGGCATCTGCACGATGTCGCCGTGATTCACGGCGTCGATCAGCAAGCTTCCCTTGGGATCGCCCGGTTTGATGGCCGCGCCAAAACTACCCCCCGAGAGCAATGCCGACCGTGAATCGACCCGCAGGCCCCCTTCGGCCTTCGACTCGGGACCGTGGCACTCGAAGCAGCGGGCCACCAGGATCGGCCGGATCTTGCTCTCAAAGAACGCGATCGCTTCGGCCGTTGCCGGGCTGGCTGGCTCGGCGCCCTGGACAAGCGGCGCGGCGCATGCCCAAAGCAGTAGCAGGCAGATTAATTGAACCGTACGCATCATCGCTGCTGTTGAGTAAAAAAGCCGCGTATGAGTGGTCGGGCAGCGGGCAGGTTTTCGGCAGGCTCACAACCCATTGTAACCGCCTGGTCGGGCACTGTAACTACCGCTCCCTGGCCGAAATCGGGTAGTCCGTCACGGCCGGCGCGCTTGTGCCCGATCGACTGGGCAGCATACGATGAAGCCCCGCTTGTTGCCGGTTGCCGTAGCGCGAGGGCCAGCCCGCCGTGGAGTCGAATTTTTCCTGGATCGATGGCAGCATCGTCGGCGTGTATTTGCTGGCCACGATGATTGCCGGGCTGAGCGTGCGAAAGTACGTCGGCAAAGTCGAGCACTTTCTCGTCGCCGGCCGCGAGATGGACGTCTACCTCGGCGTGGCGTCGCTGGCCGCCACCGAGTTTGGCATCGTCACATGCATGTACACGGCCCAGCTCGGCTACGACCACGGCTTCGCCGGAGCTGTGCCGGGCCTGGTCGAAGCCGCCGCCATGTTCCTCGTCGGCTGGACCGGGTTTTGCGTCAAAAAGCTGCGCGACTCGGGCGTGATCACCATCGCCGAGCTGTTCGAGAACCGCTTCGGCTCCCGCATTCGCTGGCTCAGCGGCCTGGTCATCGTCACCGGCGGACTGCTCAACATGGGCATCTTTCTTCGCCAAGGGGGCGAGTTCCTGGTCGTGGCCTGCGGCTTCAACGAACGTTATCTCGAAATCGCGATGACGGGCCTGCTCCTGGCCGTGGCCATTTACACGATCCTCGGCGGTATGTTGTCAGTGCTGGTGACCGACTACTTGCAGTTCGTGGTGATGAGCGTTGGCCTGCTGGCCGTCACGCTGCTCACGCTTTACAACGTCTCGTGGTCGTCGCTCGTCGAGGCCGTGCGGTCGCACTACGGCGAGGGCGGCTTCAACCCCTTCGTCAATCCACAACTCGGCTGGTCCTGGGTCATCTTTCAAGGCCTGCAAAACTCGGCCGCCGTGCTCACCTGGCAAACCACGATTGCCCGCGTCCTTTCCGCCAAAGACACCAAAACCGGACAGCAGGTTTATACTCGCACGGCTTTCTTTTTCGTCTGCCGTTTTGTCATACCGGGGGTGTGGGGCATCGCGGCGCTGGCGACCCTGGCCCCCTCGGTCATGCAAGGCGTGGGCTCGAATCAGGCCATGCCCATGTTCCTGGCTTCCACCGTGCCCGTGGGATTGATGGGGTTGCTGGTGGCGGCGATGCTGGCGGCCGACATGTCGACCGATTCTTCCTACATGCTCACTTGGGGGAGTGTGATCTATAACGACCTGCTGGCGCCATTTCGCAAAACCCGGTGGTCCGAGCGGCGTGGGCTGCTCTGGAACCGCTCGATCGTGGCGCTCATCGGCCTGTTCCTGCTGTTCTACGGCTTGTGGTATCCGCTCGAAGGGGGCATTTGGGAGTACCTGACCATCACCGGCGCCATCTACCTGTCGAGCATGTCGGTGCTCTTGATCGCTTGCTGCTATTGGCCGCGGGCGAATAACTGGGGCGCGGGCGGCTCGATCATCGCCGGCGCCACGTTTCCCTTGGGATACCTCGTGCTGCAACAACTGCCCCCCACCAAGGATTTTGCCAACTGGGTCGGCCCAAACTATTCGGGCATTGCCGCGTTCGTGGCCTCGGCCCTGGCGATGGTCGTTGGCTCGCTGCTCAAAGACGCCCTTAAGCCCCGAGCGCAGGTGACGTGATGTTGGAATGGTTTTGGTGGCTGTTGGTCGTAGTGTGTATCGTTTGGTACTCGACGGTCACCGTCTACATCACCGTGCGCGGAATGAGCGACATTCGCGGCATGCTCGACCGGCTGCGGGCCCATGGCGCGGCGGACGAGCAAACGGACTAAAGGCCGGGAGGTCTGGCATGGACTCCGGCGCGCGCCCACCTGAAGTCACTGGCGAATCATCTGTAAGCGCGCCGCCGCGGCGCTCCAAATGGCGCACGGCGCTGATCGTCGCCGTTTGGATTTACCTGCTGGGCATCATCGCGTTGTGGCAATGGATGATCCGCGAGGGAGATCGCCAGTGGCTGGCCACGCTCGTGCTGTTCGGACCGCGCTGGATTTGTGCGCTGCCGCTCCCCGTGCTGGCACTTTGCGCAGCCATTCGAGCGCGGCGGCTGCTCGTGCCCTTGGCCGCTGCGCTAGCCATCGTGTTGTGGGGCATTATGGGCCTCGAAGTGCATTGGCCGCGCCAGCCCGCCCTGCGGCCAACGCTGCGCGTGCTGACCTGCAACGTGGAACAAAGGGCGGTCGATACGTCACTGCTGGCGGCACTTATTGTTGACCAGGATGTCGACGTCGTCGCGCTGCAAGAAGTTGCCCAGGCCACGCCGTTCATCTGGCCCGAGGATTGGCACGTGATCGAGCGGCACGAGTTTATTCTGGCCAGCCGCCATCCGATCGAAGTACACGAGTCGATGTCGCGCCCCGGACGCCCCTATCAATACACGGGTTTTCACTTCACGATTCTGCTGCCCGCGGCGGACGTGCCGATCGTGAATCTGCATCTCGAGTCGCCCCGCCGAGGGCTGGAAGCCGTGCTCAGCCGCCGCCAGGGGCTCGATTTTTCCCGCGTCGGCGATTTGGAAGCCAGCATTCGCCTCCGATCGCGTGAGTCGGAGGATACCCAGCACTGGGCTAGCAGTTTGGCAGGTCCAAAGCTGATCGTCGGGGATTTCAACATGCCCGTCGACAGCGTGATTTTCCGCCGCGACTGGTCGGGCTACAGCGATGCCTTTTCGCAGGTCGGTCTGGGCTTTGGCTTTACGAAATCGTCGGAAAAAGATGGTTGGAGCTATGGTGCGCGGATCGACCACGTGCTGACCGACCATTCGTGGCGGGTACAGCGCTGCGTCGTGGCGGCCGACGTCGGTTCAGATCACCGGCCCCTGATGGCCGATCTGGAACTCATCTCCGGCAACTGATGGCCGGGCGAATTTGACCATTCTGGCTTTCGTGGCCGGCCCCAACTATTGTGGAGTGCATCTTCCAGAGACGGGGCACCCGTGCCGCGACTCGTTCTCACCGGCTGATCACGTGCGTCCATGATTGTCCGCCTCGCTTGTCGCGCCGCGTCGATTCTCGTTGCGCTTGCAGCGCTGCTTGGTGCGCCACGCGTGGCCCTGGCCGTCGTGCTGGCCTCGGACAGTCAGGCGGTCAACTTGTCGAATCCCGGCACGGGAGTGGCCTGGGACAATGTCGCCCGCATGTCGGGAGGCAGCTGCGTTTACCTGGGTAACCGCTGGGTGCTAACGGCCAACCACGTGAGCCAAACCCCCATCCGCCTCAGCGATGGCCGGGTGTTCACGCCGGCCGTCGGCACGGGCATCACGCTCAATCAGCCTGGCGGTGGCCAGGCCGATCTGAGAATGGTGCGGCTCTCCCAAGATCCCGGCTTGCCCACGCTGCAAATCGGCAGCTCCTCGCCGGCCGCCGGGGCCCAAGTGACGATGATCGGCGCCGGCGTCGACCGCGACAGCCAGCAAATCGGTTGGCGAGTCACCGCTTCGGGCGCCGGGAACGATTGGGCGAGCGTGCCGCTGCCCCAGGCCAACGTCTCGGGCTACTCGCTGCTCAACACCCAGCACATGCGCTGGGGCATGAACCAGGTGCTCTCCGGCGGCCCCATTTATTTCAACCAGGGCAACAGCTTCGTCTTCGCCACGCGGTTCGACGAGTTTGGCATTCCGTTTGAAGCCCAAGCCACGACCGGCGACTCGGGCGGCGGCGTGTTCCAACTGGTCAATGGCACCTGGCAGTTGGCCGGCATCATGGATTCGGTAATGCCGCTGCCTAATCAGCCCAGCAATACGGTCGTCTATGGCGACACGACCTACGCCATCGATCTGTCGCTCTATCGCGACCAGATCATGGGACTCATGAATCATGCCGAGCCGCTGTGGCAAAACCAGGTGAACTATTTCGACGTCGACGGCTCGGGCAAAGTCAACGCGCACGACGTTGTGGTGGACATTAGCAAGTTGCTGCTCGCGCCGAACCAGACGCTAAGCGGCACGCCAAGCGCCGCCGATCCGCGCTACGACGTCAACGGCGACCTGAAAATCACTTCGCAGGACGTGCTGTTGCTGGTCTCGGCCTTGCTCAATGGCACAGCGAATCCTGGCCCGATTGCCGCGCCCAATTCGGCGCTGTTCGTGCCGGAACCCAGCAGTTATCTGCTGTCGCTTCCAGCATTGGCGGTGCTGGCCGCCGCGGCTTGGCGCAAGCGCAGGGCCGCCTCGCGTCGTCGCGACGGTGGCGTGCCTGAAAACCCTGCGGCAGGCGCATAAAAAGAGCCGCCCTCGGTTGCCAGCGGGCGGCTCTCCAAATCTGCATCTGCGTCGCTTGCGGCTATTGGCCCGCAGCGGCGGCCGCGGCCTTGGCCGGCGCATGCTTGGCCAGGAAGCCCTGCAAATCCTCGATGAACTTGGGCGACCGGAAGGCCGTCATGTGATCGGCTTCCTTGATCACTTCGACGGTCAAGTTGGCCATCACCTTTTCCAATTCATCGACACCAAGCTTCAACGGATCCTTGTCGCCGATCAGTGCCAGCGTCGGCACTTTGTTCTCCTTCAGCTTGGCTTCCGAAATGGCCAGGCTTTTCATTCCGCGGATGCAGGCGGCCAGGGCCTTCGAGTCGTTGGTCAGCATGAGCATTTGGTTGACGGCGTTGATTTGCTCTTCGGTCGGCTTGGGCCGGTCGGCCGGCGTCAGTTGCAAAATCAGCGGTCCAATGCCCTTGCCGGCGTCCAGCGAGTCGGCCAGCTCGTTCATGAAGCTCAGGCGGGCATCGTCGGCCTGCGCCCAGCCGGCTCCGCCCAGCGTGGCCGTGATCACTCGATCGGGATGCGTGGTGAGCAGCGCATTGGTGATGAAGCCTCCCATGGAGTAGCCCACGACGTGCGCCTTCTCGATTTTCAAGTGATCGAGCAGACGTACGATGTCGCCGACCATTTGCATGCCATATTGGTTGGGATCGTGCGGCTTGTCGCTCCGGCCGTGGCCGCGATTGTCGAGCGCGATCACCTGGTAGTCTTTGCTCAACTTCGAAATGATGCCCGGCATCGCCCATTGCACGGGAATGCTGGCGGTAAAGCCGTGGACCAACACCACGGGCTGACCCTCGCCTTCGATGATGTAGTGAATCTTGACTCCGTTGGAGTCGAAAAACTTGTCCTCGGCGGCGCGGGCACTGGCAACGACCAGCGCGCACAACACCGCTACAGCGGCAATGCGGCGAATCATCCTGGCGATTCCTTAGATAAATGGTTGAGCAACCAGCGGAGTTCGGCGCCAGCCGACGAAGAAGCCCCCGCCAGATAGATTGGCAAACGTCTACCAATGTAGCCCGAGCGGCGGCAAACTCAAGGTTTTGCCAGCTGGCCACCCGGCCCGCTTCGGAAGCCACAAGCCAGCAAATGGCCGCTTTCCAGGTGCTCGTACTCGGCCAGCCACCAGTGCGGGTCGTCAATCCGGCGGTAGACGAGGCCCACGGGCGCGCTTGCCCGGGAAATCTGAAAGGGCTCGGCCAGCCGCACTAACACGGCGTTTGAGTCGCGCAAGCCAGGGCCCGCATCGACCACGCGGTTGCCAGCGGCCAGTTCCGCATCGAGCAGCAACCGCAGTGGGGGGCACAGCCGCTCGATGAAGCCCTGCTGTTCGCCTGCCGCCGGCAATTCGCCCATCAACTATTTCCACATTGGTGGCAAGCCGCCAGGCTTTGGTAACCCAACGCTCAGCGCCGTGCGGCAAATGCCAGGCCCTGATCGAGCGCCGCGGCCAGCTCGTCGACATGGGCCCGGGTGGCGTTCAGCGGCAAGCCCGTGCGAATGCAGTTGCCGTAGACGCCCCCTTTGCCGATCAGCACCTTACGGCGCTTGGTCTCTTCGAACACGTCGAGCACTGCTTGAGGGGCTGGTTCCTTGGTCTTACGATCCTTGACCAACTCCAGTCCCTGCATCAGCCCCAAGCCGCGCACGTCGCCGACGATGGCATGCTTCTCCTTCAATTCGTCCAGTTTCTCGCGCAAGTAAGCTCCAACGACGCGCGCATTCGTCTTCAAGTCGTCCTCCTCGATCACTTGCAGGGTTGCCAGCGAGGCCGCCATCGAAACCGGATTGCCGCCAAACGTGGCAAACGTGATGCCAGGATATTTGTCGGCCACTTCCGGCGTGGCAATGGTCACCGCTACCGGGGCGCCGTTGCCCATTCCCTTGGCGCTGACCATGATGTCGGGCTCGACGTTCCAGTGCTCGATGCCAAACCACTTGTCGCCCGTGCGTCCCCAGGCAGTTTGCACTTCGTCGCAGATGAACAGTCCACCGTATTTGCGCGCGATGGCCACGGCGCGCTCGAAGTAACCCGGCGGTGGCACGATAAACCCTCCCGAGCCAATGATCGTTTCGGCCATGAACGCGGCGATCTCGCCCGTCGTGCAGGTGCGAATCAGTTCTTCAATGTCGTCGGCGCAGGCCAGGCCGCACTGCGGGTATTCGAGCTTGAACGGGCAGCGATAGCAGTACGGTGCGTGTGCATGCACGAAACCAGGCACTTGCGCGGGCAGGCGTTTCCAAGGCGCCTGCGCGGAGGCGGCCAGCGTTTGCGCCGCGCGGCCCGAGTAGCTGTGCCGCAGGGTGACGATCTCGAAACGCCCCGTCGCATGTTTGGCCGCCGCGAACGCCGTTTCGTTGGCCTCGGTGCCGCTGTTGGTGAAGAAACTCTTCTTGAGGTTACCCGGGGCAATCTGCGCCAGTCGCTCGGCCAGTTGCGATTGCGGTTCGTTGGCATACAGCGTCGAAACGTGCGCCAAACGTTTGACCTGGCCGACAATCGCCTCAACGACCTTGGGATTGGCATGACCAACGCTGATCGTCAGCACGCCCCCCCAGGCATCGAGGTATCGGTTGCCGGCATCGTCCCAGACGTAGGCGCCTTCGCCGCGGACCAGCGCCAGCGGTTCCTGGTAGTACATCGACACGGCGGGAAACAGGTACTCGCGGTGCTGGGCGACAATCTTCGACGTCATGCTTGTTCTCGCCGGGAAAGTGGTTTGCGCCGGTCGGCAAAGGCCGCCGCGAAGCAGGCGCGGCCGTGAATGTTAGCGTTTTGCAAGGCCCCTGGAATACTAACAAGAGGATTGCGCTCAATCGGGGGTTCGCACCCCTGGGGCGATAATTCTTCTGGTAGTCTAGGCCCGGTCCCCGCATTTGCCTAGCGCGCCTGGCCGTCTCTTGGCACCGCGCTACACGGCCAGTACACTGCGCGGTCGCTCGCCCCGCACGATTCGCCAAGGAGTTTATCGATGCTGCACCTGGCCGCGCAAATCAACGAAGCCGCCCAGACCATTAGCCGCCAATGGTCGCGACGCCCCCAGGTAGGCATCATCCTGGGCACCGGCATCGGCCCGCTCGTCGAGGAAATCGACACCGAAGCCTCGCTCGATTACGAAGCCATTCCGCACTTCTTGCGCTCCACGGCCACGGGTCATCGCGGGCGGCTCGTCTGCGGCACACTGGCCGGCGCTAGCGTAATGGCCATGGAAGGTCGCTTTCACGCCTACGAGGGTTACGATCTCAAACAAATCACGTTACCCGTCCGCGTGATGAAGGCCCTCGGCGTCGAGCTGCTGATCGTTACGAACGCCTGCGGCGGATTGAACCCGCACTTTGCCAACGGCGACATCATGCTCATCGACGATCACATCAACCTGATGGGCTGCAACCCGCTGGTGGGCATCAACGACGACGCGCTGGGCCCCCGATTTCCCGACATGGCCCGGCCGTACGATTCCGCGCTAATCGACGAAGCGCTGGCCATCGCTCGGCGCGAGGATTTCGCCGCGCATCGCGGCGTGTTCGTCGCCGTGCTCGGACCGAACCTCGAAACCCGCGCCGAGTATCGCTTCTTGCGGGCCATCGGCGCCGACGCGGTCGGAATGTCCACCGTGCCCGAAGTGCTGGTGGCGGTCCACAGCAACTTGCGCGTGCTCGGTTGTTCGATCGTCACCGACATGTGCCTGCCCGACGCGCTCAAGCCGGTCAACGTGTCGGAGATTATCGCCACGGCCAATGCCGCCGAGCCCAAGCTGCGAAAGATCATCACCGGCATATTGGCCAGCCAGTTCGGTCGCTGAAGCTGGGCTCTGCCTTCGTGACCTCGCGCCATGTCGAGCACCTGACGGCGTGGGTCATCAAGCGCTGCTCGCTGTGATGGCAATCAATGCCGCCACGGCACGCCGCCCAAGTGGCTACTCGCTCGGCGGCTTGCGGGCGCTCAGTCACGTGCTAGTTCGACGACGATGCCAACGGCAGATTCGGTCGACCATGTACGTTGTGCCCGCAAGACGATCAACGTAACGGAGATCGTGCGTCATGAATGGTGCGTCAAAATGCCACGAGCCGCCGAGGTGATAAAACCTCGGCGGCTCGCGTGACGAGACGGGATCTGGAGCTTACTCCAATCCCAGATCAGCTAGCAGGCTATCGAGCAGCGAGTCGTCCAGTCCGAGGCGATCGGCAACCTGGTCGGCGG
>CAZPED010000063.1:0-10669 GCA_964585335.1 uncultured Planctomycetaceae bacterium
CGGCAATCCATTGCTTGCCGACGGTAAGCGTGCAGTTGTAGGTTCCCTTAAGCACGATGTCGACGACGGCGTCGAAGGCATTGAACGACAACCGCTCGGTCGGGCAAATGAAATTTCCTGCCGCGTTGTTGACCAGGCCGTCGATGCGCCCGAACCTTTCTCGAACGGCGGCCACCATGGCCTCGACCTGCTCGTGCCGCCGCACATCGCACGGCACGGGCATCACCTGACCGCCGCCAGCCGACAACTCGGCCACGGCCTGGTCCAATACTTCCCGCCGCCGCCCGCAAATTGCCAGCCGGGCCCCCAGGCTGACCAGGTATTGCCCGAGCGAACGGCCCAGACCCGTGCCGCCGCCGGTGATCAAGATCGTGCGATCGCGAAAGGTGTCGGGCGGCAACATCGACCGCGTGCAGGCTGTTTGGGTCATAGGAACGGACTCCGTACGCAATGGGACAGGAACACAGGACGAATGGAAAGTGGGACTCACTCGTTCTAACGCACGGGCCCCCGCGGCGAAACGCCCCGGCAGCCTCGTGCGGCCCTGGCACCAGACCGCGTCCAGTAAGCCAAGAGAATAAATGGCCGTCGCTGCAAAATCTGTTGACTTGCCTGGTAAGTGAACGCTAACTTACTAACTTTGGAAGGCCCCTCGAGCCGTGCTGAGCGGCCGGTGTATCTGCAAACATTTCGAATCACGCCATGAGCATTGCTCGCAAGCCAAGACCCGCACGCATGACGGCCGAAGAGCGCCGGGCTGCCATCTTGCGGGCAGCGACACCCATCATTGCCCGCTCGGGCCTCGATGGCACCTCGGTACGCGACATCGCCCTGGCGGCCGGGGTTTCCGAGGCCCTGCTCTACAAGCACTTTCCCAGCAAGCAGGCGTTGTACGACGAGGCCGCGGCGGCGGCCGTCGACGCCTCGCGGATGGCCATCGCGCGATTTGCTAGCTTGCAGCCCAGCACCGAGTCGTTCGTGCTGCTCACTTACGCCACGGTTACTTTCATCGTCTACGGTTTTCCCGATCGACGCCCCTACGATCAGGGTGCGGCGCGGCTGGTCTTTCGCAGCTTGCTCGACGACGGCGCTCATGCCCGGGCCGTGTTTGCCAACACTGCCGCGGCCTGGATGGATTACGTGGTGCGCAGCTACGACGCGGCCGTCGCAAATGGCGACTTCGTGCAGCTGCCGATCCCCGCCTGGCACCGCTTTCGCTTCGTGCAGCAACTGGCTCTGGCCTTGCGATTGAGCCACTTGCCCGAGCAGCCGGCGTTCGACTACTCGGGCACCAAGCGCGAGTTGGTGGATCAGGCGGTCATATTTTCGCTGCGCGGGCTGGGGCTGACCGATGAAGCCGTCGGTCGCTATTTTCATCCCGACCGGCTGCATATGCGTCTCGAGGCGTTGTTTGCCGAGCGCGGGTCGAAGTAACCTGCCCGCGCCGATTACACGATCACCAGATAACCATTACGCCGCTCGCGGCAATCCGAACTTCAGGGCTATCTCATCGGAGAGAAACACATGCAGGCCTGCACACATCGCAGCGCGGTTCGTTGGCTCACGCTGGCCATGTCGATCGTTACGCTCCTCGGCGGAACCGCTCCGCTCAGGGCGGCAGCCCCCAACAGCGAGCTGGTCGGTCGCAAGATCGAGAACTTCACGCTCGAAGACTATCGCGGCCGGGCTCGCAGCCTGTCCGACTGGTCGGATGCCAAGCTGATTGTCGTGGCATTCTTGGGTACCGAGTGCCCGCTGGCCACGCTCTACGCGCCGAGGCTTTCGGAACTAGCGGCGCGCTATGCCGACCGGGGCGTGACGCTGATCGGCATCGACTCGAATCAGCAAGATTCGATTACCGAAGTGGCCGCTTATGCTCAACGCTACGGGGTCAGCTTCCCGATTCTCAAGGATCCGGCCAACCAGCTTGCCGACCGCTTTGGCGCCACGCGGACGCCGCAGATCTTCGTGCTCGATGGGGAGCGCCGGGCGCGATACGTCGGCCGCATCGACGACCAGTACGGCGTCGGCGTGCACAAGCCCAAGGCGCTGCGAAACGACCTGGCCGAAGCGCTCGACGAACTGCTGGCCGGCAAGTCCGTCAGCCAGCCAACCACGGAACTGGCCGGCTGCCTGATCGGCCGCGTGCATCGACCGAAGCCGTCAGGCGATGTCACGTATTCAAAACAGATTGCGCGGATCTTGCAGCAGCGCTGCGTCGAGTGTCATCACGAGGGCCAGATCGCTCCCTTCTCGCTGACCAGCTTCGACGAAACGGTCGGCTGGGCCGAGATGATTCAAGAGGTCGTGCACGAGCGGCGGATGCCGCCCTGGCTGGCCTCGCCCGAGCACGGTGATTTCAAGAACAATCCCTCGCTCAGCGCCGAGGAGATCAGCCTGATCGATCGCTGGGTGGAAAACGGCTGCCCTCAGGGAGACCCGTCCGACCTGCCGGCGCCGATCGAATATGCCAAGGGCTGGGCGATCTCGCGGCCCGACCAGATCTTTTACATGAGCGACAAGCCTTATACCGTGCCGGCCGAGGGCGTGGTCGAATATCAACACTACACGGTCGACCCGGGATTCACTGAGGATCACTGGATCAAGGAGGCCGAGGTCAAAGCCGGCAATCCGGCGGTCGTGCATCACGTGATCGTGTTCATCCAGGAGCCTGGCGGCCCGCCGTTCGGTGCGCCGCAAATGGCCTACGCGCCGGGCATGACTCCCCGCCGCTTCGACAAGCATGCCGCCATTCTGGCCCGGGCAGGCTCGAAACTGGTGTTCCAGGTTCACTACACGCCCAACGGCAAGCAACAGGAGGATCGCAGCTATGTGGGGTTCGTCTATGCCGACCCCAGCGAGATCACGCACGAAGTCGTGGGGGGCACCTGCGGCGATCCTGTGTTGAAGATCCCGCCGCACGACGGCAACCATCGGGTCACGGCGAAGAAGCTCTTCTTGAAGGACAGCGTGCTGTTGGGAATGAACCCACACATGCATTTGCGGGGCAAGTCATTCCGCTACGAGCTCGAGCGGCCCGATGGCACCCGCGAGATTCTGTTGGACGTGCCCCGCTACGATTTCAACTGGCAGCTTTGGTACATGCTCAAAGAGCCGAAGCAGATTCCGCGCGGCAGCCGCCTGGTTTGCACGGCCTACTTCGACAACTCGGCGGACAATCTGGCCAATCCCGATCCGTCGCGCGAGGTGAACTGGGGCGAGCAGACCTGGGACGAAATGATGTTCGGGTTCTACTCGACCATTCGGCCGCGGACCGACCTGGTAAAAACGTCGAGCAAATAGCCGCCTGATGCGGAGCCCGGGCGCCTATTCAATCGCGTCCCCGCGGACCATGCCTAAAGCGCGGGCGACGGTAAAGTTGATCTGGCGACCGTCGGGGCTGACGCCTAGCACCTGGGCTCCAGGCCACAGGGGCGCGTACACGCCATTCTGACCAGTCGGCGCATGAATGAGCGGCAGTCCCGCGCGGTCGCACAACAGCCACTGGTCGTGCTCGCAGAAAAACACGCGGCGCACCTGGCTGGGAATCGCTTGGCTGCGCACCGTGGCCAGAGTTTCGGCCGAGACCAGCTCCAGTCGATGATCGGCGGTAACGATGGCCAGCAACCGACCATCGGCCGATGGTTCGACCGAGAGGATTGGGCTGCGCCGGCCGGTGGCCGTTCGCACGAGTCGGCCGTCGCGCATGTCGATGACCTGCAATTCACCCGCCGCGGTGCCGACAATGGCCTCATGCTCGCCGAACGGGCTCAAGGTGGCAATTGGAGCGGCCAGCGTGCTACGCGCAATTTCGCGTCCCGACGCAGCCTCGAGCACAACAAATTCCGAGCTCGTGACGTAAGCCAGCCGGGAGTCGTCGCGGGAAAGCAACACCAGCGAGACGTTTGGCGCCGCGGCATAATTGATTCCCAGGGGGTCGCCGTCGCGATACCACTGGACCGTGCCGTCGGTTTCGACGAGAAAGTACCGCCCATCGTTGGCCACTCCCCCCGCCGTCGCCGGCCGAGGCAGTTTCCAGTTGGCCAACCAATCGGTCGGATCTTCCGGATGCGAAAGCGAGACATATTGCCGACCGCCCGGGTCGCCCCCTTGCAGCATCAGCCAGCGAGCTCCTCCGCGCGACCAGGTTACTTGCTGGGGAAACAACTTGGGCGTACGCACGACGACCGTGGTACGTCGCATGTCCAATGGTGGAGTGTCGACCGGCCCCGGTGTCGCGAGATGCACGCGCGTGGAGATGGCCGAGATGTCTCCGCCGGCTCGGAACTGGGCGATTCCCAACTCGTCGCCCGAAGGGCTGAAACGCAAACTGCCGCTGCCCGCCGGTGCTTTGTCGCGAAAGATCAAGTGCGTCTGAAGCGTGTCGCGATCCCAAACTCGGAGCACACGTTGATTGCAGAGACTCGCCAGATTGCGCCCGTCGGGCGAAGCAGCCACGGTCACGACTTTGTCGCGATGGCCGGCCAGTCGGGCAACGAGCGCTCCATCGGAGATACGGCGGATCGCGGCCCCATCGCGTCCTTCGGCGACGATCAGTTCCCCGCGTGCTGGCAGGAAATCGACGTCGTGAAACTCTGAGCCTGCCTGCCCGATCTGCCACCGCTTGGTGAAGCTTTCAGCGTCGAAACGGCACAATTGTCCGATCCTTCCTACGACCAGGTGGCGGCCGTCGGGTTCATAGAATGCGCAGCTAATTGCTCGCTTCGGGTCGGCCCAGGCATGGAGCAGCTCGAAGGCGGGCCAAGAGTACACCTGTGCCGACTGGTCGTCCTCGACGGCCAGCAGCAAACGATCGCCAGCGGGCGACAACGAGGCTGAAACCACTTCCGCCGGAGCGCGGCGCGTCGCAAGCAGGCGACCGGTGGCCGCTTCCCACTGTTGCAACTCGCCCTGTTTGTTCACGGAAATCAAATGCTTGCTGTCCGCGGTGAAGCATAAGCACGGCCCGAGAATCGGCTTGGTTGGCAATAGCAGCACTCGCAGCGTCTGGCGGTCGATGAGGATCGACTCCTCGCCATCGCCGCACACGGCCTGCCAGCGGCCGTCGCGCGAATAAGTGATCGCCTTGAGCCGGTACTTCGGGTGCGCGTAGTACTCGGTCGAACCATCGGGTTGGCACCAGCGGTTGCTTTCCGGCATATTCCAGAAGCTGACTTCCCCTTCGGCCGAGGTGATGGCAAAGCTGTTGCCGTCCGGGGCAAACTGGCCCGACCAGATCCGACCCGCGTGAGCATGATGGACGGCCAGCACGCCCTGGGTCAGGTGATTGAGCTGCACCACGCCGTCCGTCCCGGCCGTCAGCAACAACTGCCCATCCGGCGAGACGTCGAGCACTTTTCCGTCCTCGTATGCGGTTACGAGCGATGGCTGCCGCGGCGAACCGTCAGCGTCAAAGAGATACAGTCCGCCGCGGATGTCGGCTGCAGCCAGACGCTCGCTCGTCACGAACTGGGCATTGACGAACTTCCGCCCGTCGGGCGCGTTGAACTGGCCTTGCGGGCTCAAGTCCCTCGAATCGAAGAGGCGCAGATCACCGCGGACCGTCACTAGCCGCTTGCCGTCGGGCGACAGATCCAGGCTGCGAATCCAGCTATCGTGGGCGGCTTCGCGATGCGCCGTAACCTGCCCCTGCCCGTGGTCCCATACGTACAGGTCGCGGCCGACGGCCACGTAGAGCCGGGTGTCGTCGAGACTGAACGCGATGCCCGCGATTTCCGGCCGTTCGTTGTTCTGCGAAGGATGATCCAGCACGCGCACGAGCGCCCAATCGCGTGCCCGTCGGATCACGACGCGTCCATCGTCGCCCCCCGAAACCAATAAGCTGCCATCGTGCGATAAACAGATCGGCCCCGCTTCGCCCAAATGAGTTGGCAAATCGCGCTCCAGCGCGCGCTCGGGCAATTTCCAAACACGCAGATGACCGTCGCGCCCGCTGGTCACCAGGCGTCGGCCGTCGGGCGCATAGGCCAGCCCGTAAACATCACCTGGTTGCTTGGTCAGACGCCCGACGTCCCTCGAAAGCACGCTGGCGAGGAACGACCAGGAGAACTCGCGGAGGTCGTGAGACTGTTCGCGGTGGCGTTGCAGGATTTCGCGAACCACCTCGAGGCTGTTCGACTCGATGGCCTGTTGGGCAATTTGCATGTCGGCCGAGTACAAGAGCGATTGGGCCCGCTCTTCGCTGGCTTGTACGCGGCGGGCAAACTCCTCGACCCGCAAACTGTGGATCGACACGCCCACAAGCGCTGCCAGAACCGAGGCCACGGTCATTGCCAACAGGGCCGCCGAAGCGGGCCTGCGGCGCGCCCACTTCCAGGCCACCTCGACCGCGCTGGCCGGTCGCGCCGCAATCGGCTCGCCGGCCAGGAAACGCCGCAAATCGAGCGCCAACTTGCCCGCCGAAGCGTAGCGCGCCCGCGGTTCCTGTTGCAGGCACTTCAGGCAGATCGTATTGAGCTCGATGGGGATTCGCCCCTGCGTCGACGAGATGCGGCTGGGCGACTCGGCGCCAAGCTTGCGCAACACGTCCACGTCGGTTTGGTCGGCAAACGGCGGCCGCCCGCTGAGCAACTCGTAGAGCACCGCTCCCAGACTGTAGACGTCGGAGGCGGGGCCGATCGCCTTCAACCGTCCGTGCGCTTGCTCGGGCGACATGTAACGAATCGTCCCCAGCATGTTGCCGGTCTGAGTCATGGCCTGGGCCGACGATTCGAGCTTGGCCAATCCAAAATCCATCAGCTTGGGCACCAGTTCGTCGGCCGACTGCGCATCTCCGTTGGCCGCGGGCACAAGCATGACGTTGGCTGGCTTGATGTCGCGGTGCAGCACGCCCTGCTGATGTGCGTGCTCGACCGCTTCGGCCAAGGTGGCCGCCCACTGCGCGGCCTGCCGCGGTGACAGCTGCTGAGCGTGGTCGCGCAACCACTGAGCCAACGTCTGCCCCGGGTAGTAGACCGAAACGATGTAAGGCAGCAGTCCGTCGCTGCCGGCCTCGAGCACCGTGACGATGTTGGGATGATTGAGCTTGGCCGCGGCTTGCGCTTCGAGCTCGAACCGCCGCACAAGGTCTGCCGAGGCCAGTGCCTCGACGCGAGGAATCTTGATGGCCACTTCGCGCTGGGTGTACGGATCCAAGGCGCGATAGACGATGCCGAATCCGCCGCTACCCAACTGGTCGAGCAATTGAAACCGGCCGACCGTGCGCCCCCGGGGAGCATCTGGCTCGGCAGCAATTGGCGGGCGGGTGGAAGCCGTCCAGCGAGGAGACTGGTGCTTGATGGCGACCAGTAATTCGAGGCAGTCTTTGCCGCGGCGCAGGCGATCGGCAACCGCGGCAGGCAATGGCTCGTCGTCGCCGATCGTATCGGCCACCGGCGCGCCCTGCTCCAGGTGCTGCTGGTATCCTGCCAATGCGGCAGCGATCAGGTCATCGAGATCGCCAGTTTCCATGGGTGCAGGAAGCAAGTTGCCGCAGAATAAACTAACCGCCAGATCGAATTTTTGACCAGCAAAAACTTTTTATTTAGTGTACACGCTGCCGCCAGGCAAACCAAAGGCTTTCCGCTGGCGGCACGGCATCGAGTCAGCTGAGCTTGCTGCGACCGCGCAGGGCCCTGGCAGATAGCAAGTTGCGCCCCATTCCCGATTGGCTGACGATGGCCTTAGAGCGCGGTTGCAGCGGCAAATCGAGCCTGCTCGTCAGCCCACGAACCAAATCGTGGCGAAGGCCGCCACGATCGACGTGACGAACGCCAACAGGCTGATGATCACCAGAATACGTTCGCCCTTACTCACGGGAGTCTCTTGATAGGGGTACTTCATGATGATGGATGGCTCGGCGCGCGGAGCGAGCGCAGAGATCAAAAAATTGGACGACACGCCTGGGGAATTACACGCTTTCGGCAGGCCACCGGGCCGACCCGGGTGCGACGGGGTCCAGCATCCAGAAGCGTGTGAAGGACCGCACGTTGTTTCTCTCGATGTAAACGGTTCCATCGTCGTCGCGGTCAACGACTTTCCAAACCAGTCCCCAGGTATGGTCGACGACGAAGTCGCCAACGTTGATCGGCAAGGGCGCAACCACGGCAGCACCAGCAGCAGAGTTTGGGTTTTTACAGCGAGCTCCAGTGGGAAATCGCAAAACACGGTGGCAACCCGACAGGGACCCAGTAAGAAACTTTCGTAGCCGGCCCGCTCCCCGTGGGACGGTGCGGCGGGCGGATGGGGATATACCGCTACAACGCCTTTTCTCCTCACGACTTGCAACTTGCTGGATATTCCCCTCCGGGGCTGCTAAGCTACGATTTCAGCCTCGCAATATCGCGCGCCGTTGCAGTAGCCATGCATGTCCTCAGAGCATTCGATTAGCCACTGGGTCGCATCGCTCAAGGCGGGTGAAATCGAGGCCGTGCAGCGGCTGTGGAAGCGCTATCGCGAGCGGTTGGTCGTCTTGGCCCGCCGCCGGCTCAACGGTGCCCCCATCCGCGTGGCCGACGAGGACGACATTGCCCAAAGCGTCTTCTTGAGTCTCTGCCGGGGCGCCGCCGAGGGACGGTTCGACGACGTCAAGGACCGCGACGATTTGTGGTGGTTGCTGCTCTCGCTGACCAAGCGCAAGGCCGTTGACCTGATTCGCCGCGAAAGCGCTCAAAAACGCGGTGCCGGTCGAGTACAATCGGAGCAGGTCGCCGTGGGCCTTTCGAGTCACCACCCCGGCATTCAGCTTGACCAGTTGATCGGCGAAGATCCCACGCCCGACTTGCTGGTCATGATGGAAGAGCAGCATCGGCGCCTGCTGGGTCTGCTCCGCGACGATCATTTGCGACAGATCGCGGTGGCGCGTATCGAAGGTTATACGGTTGCTGAAATAGCCAAGTCGCTGCAAGTCAGCACGCGATCGATCGAGCGCAAGCTGAGTTTGATTCGCGACGTCTGGACTCGGGAGCTGCTGCGTGCCGAAGAACGAGCAGAACTTACCTGAACTGACCGCCGACTTGTCGCCCGACGATCGCATCGACGTCCTTTGCGACGAGTTCGAATCGGCCTGGCGAAGTGGCGATCGGCCCGACCTGCGCGCGTATCTGAACCGCGTCGATCCGGAAGGCCAGGCCCGGCTGTTCGTCGAACTGATACTGGTCGATTGGGAGCTGCGCAGCAGTCAGCATGACCAGCCCACCTGGAATGACTATCAATCGCGGTTTCCGGATTTCGCCGAGCAGATTGAAACCGTGCGGTTTGTGCAGCAGCTCGAGGGCGCCCCGTCGGCCGCGGCCGACTATAGCAAAGGGCGACGCATCGCCCATTTCGAGCTCATCGAGCGGATTGGCGAGGGGGCGGCCGGTGAAGTTTGGAAAGCCAGCGATCCGCGATTGCGGCGATTGGTGGCCATCAAACTGCCGCGCAGCCTGAAATTATCCGAGCGCGAACTGAACCGCTTTCTGCGCGAGGGACAAACGGCCGCCCAGTTGCACCATTCGGGCATCGTGCCGGTCTTCGAGGTGGGTCGCGATGGGGACCGCGTCTACATCGCCTCGGCCTATATCGCTGGCACGAACCTGCGCAACTGGCTGATGGATCAACGTCTGTCTCCGCAACGCGCCGCGGCTATTTGCCGCCTGCTGGCCGAAGCCCTGCACCATGCGCACGAGCACGACGTGGTGCATCGCGACCTGAAGCCGGGCAATATTCTGATCGACGACGCCGGACAGCCCTACATTACCGATTTTGGTTTGGCCAAGTGGTCGCGCGACTCGGGCGAAACGCTGGAAGGACAGCTGCTCGGCACGCTGGCGTACATGTCGCCCGAGCAGGCCCGCGGCAAAGCGTCAGAAGCCGACCGCCGCTCCGATGTCTATGCGCTCGGCGTCATTCTCTACGAAATGCTGACAGGCCAGTGCCCGTTCGAGGGCGATCACGCGTCGGTCGTTTACAAGATCTTGCATCAAGAGCCTCGGCCGCCGCGCGCGCTGAACCGCGCGATTCCTCGCGACCTGGAAACCATTTGCCTCAAGGCGATGGAAAAGGCGCCGCAGCGCAGGTATTTGTCGGCCCAGGAAATGTCCGTCGACTTGCAGCGCTTTTTGCAAGGCGAGCCGGTGCTGGCGCGGCGAACCAGCCGCGTGGAGAAAACCTGGCGTTGGATGCGGCGCCGGCCGGCGGCCGCGGCCCTGATGGCGGTCGCCAGCGTGTCGCTGGCCTTGCTGGGGCTTTCCGCCTGGTTGTGGGGCGAGAACCACAGCCTGCTGGGGCTGCAAACCGTCGGCATGCGCACCGAACCGGCGGGTGCCAGGTTGGCGATCGCCCCGCTGGACAGCTCGAACCATCCGCGTTTGGATCGGATCGTTCGCCCCAGCAGCCGAACGCCGGTGCAAGTCGAGCTCCCCCCAGGCAACTACCTGGTCGTCGCCGTGCTTGACGACGGCCGTTTTCACGAGGTCATTCGCCGCATACCCAAGGCAAGCGAAGGCTTGAGCGGCGTTTTTGCGCACAACCACTGGAAGATTCTGGAAGACGGCAGCGTCGAACTGGTGCCTATCAAGCTGCCGCCACTGGACGTCGCGCAAGGGATGATTCGCCTCTCGACGATCGCGCCTGAAGCTGTGACTGCCCCGGACGACGATTTTTACGTAGACACACATGAATGAACCCT